>CAZQIW010000012.1:0-20993 GCA_964593845.1 uncultured Thermodesulfatator sp.
AATGGCAATTCCTGTAAGCTGATTGGCTTTTTCACACCCTCTTTTTCAAGAAATTTAATAAACTTCTGACATTTCAAAAAAGAATTATATCAGATTGCAAAAATTTGAAAATCTTAAATAATATTTAAAAAGGCTGAAAAAGGAGCAGAAAATGTTAGATTTTATTTTTAATCCTTCAGCAGTTGCAATAGTAGGGGCTTCTGAGAATGAAAAGAAAATAGGTCATGTGATTTTAAGAAATCTGGTTCAGCAGGGGTATAAAGGAAAGATATTTCCTGTAAATCCCAAACGAAAGGAGATTTTAGGAATTACCTGTTATCCTTCTGTTACACAGATTTCAGAAAAGATTGATCTTGCTATTATTGTAGTGCCAGCAAAAGCAGTGCCTTCTGTAATGCAAGATTGTGCAAAAGCTGAAGTAAAAGGCGTGGTAATTATTACTGCAGGATTTAGAGAAATAGGAGAAGAGGGTGCAAAACTTGAGCAAGAAATTATAGAAATAGCAAAAAACTCTGGGATAAAAATAGTTGGTCCAAATTGTTTAGGGGTTATTAATACTTTAATTAATATGAATGCCACTTTTGCACCAGATTTACCTCCCAAAGGAAGAGTTTCCTTTTTTTCTCAATCAGGGGCTCTTGGGGTAGCTCTTATAGACTGGGCTATAGAAAATAATTTTGGATTTGGAAAATTTGTAAGCCTGGGTAATAAAGCCGATTTAAATGAAAGTGATTTTTTGGAGTATTTCGGTAGCGATCCTGAGACTGATATTATTCTGGGATATATAGAAGATGTTAAAGATGGAAAGAGGTTTTTGGAGATTGCTCAAAGGGTTGCTAAAATAAAGCCGGTTATAATTATAAAGTCTGGAAGCACAGAAGCTGGTGCCAGAGCTGCTTCCTCTCATACCGGAGCTTTAGCAGGCTCAGATAGAGCTTTTACAGAGGCTTTTAAAAAAGCAGGAATTATCAGGGTTAATGGAATTAGAGAGCTCTTTGAGATTGCAGAAATTTTTAAATCAGGAAAACTACCCAAAGGAAAAAGACTTTTGGTAATTACCAATGCAGGTGGTCCTGGAATTATAGCTGCGGATACTGCTGATAAAATGGGGCTCAGGCTTGATCCTATGAGCAGAGAATCTATAGAAGATCTTATAGACAAACTACCTCCTACAGCTTCTTTATATAATCCTATAGATGTAATAGGAGATGCTACTTCAGAGAGATATAGAGTGGTTCTGGAAAGAGCTATAAAAGATCCTTTAGTGGAGGGAATATGTGTTATTCTTACTCCTCAGGCTGTAACAGATGTGGAAAATATAGCCCAGGAAATTGTAGAAAAAGATAAGCAAACAGATAAACCTATTTTTGCTTGTTTTATAGGGGGTAAAAAGGTTAAAGAGGGAGTAAGGATTTTAAAAGAGGCAAATATTCCCTGTTATGAAGATCCTTTAATTGCAATCAGTGCCTATAAAAAACTGGTAGATTTTACGAATATTCAAAAGAGAAAAGAATTTAGCTATGTAAAAGTAGATATTCCTGAGGAAAATAAGGAAAAGGTAAGTGTTATTCTGGAAACTCTTCAGGATGCAGGTGTTAGAGCAATAGGAGATGAAAATGCTATAAAAATTCTTTCCTATTATGGATTTAATTTTCCCAGAAAGGCACTTGCAAGAACTCCTGAAGAGGCTGTAAAAATTGCAGAGGAAATAGGTTATCCAGTAGTTATGAAAATTTCTTCACCGCAGATTCTTCACAAAACAGATGTAGGAGGAGTAAAGCTTAATCTTAAAAATGCTGAAGAGGTGTATAATGCCTTTATAGATATTACCCTTAATGTTAAAAGATTTATGCCTTCGGTTTATATTAAAGGAGTAATGATATGTGAAATGATTACAGGTGGAAAAGAAGTGATCCTTGGAGTTACATATGATAGCACTTTTGGGCACATGATAATGTTTGGTCTTGGTGGGATTTATGTAGAGGTTTTAAAAGATGTTTCTTTCAGAATAGTCCCAGTAGCTAAGGAAGAGGCTTATGAGATGATAGAAGAAATAAAAGGTAAAAAGATTCTTGAAGGAGTAAGAGGAGAAAGACCTTATGATAAAGATGACATAGTGGATAAGATTTTAAGACTTTCTCAGCTTGTGATAGATTTTCCTATAATTAAAGAAATTGACATTAATCCTTATGTAGTTCAGCATAAAGGTGGTGTAGCTTTAGATGCCAGAATAATAATAGGATATTAAAAATAAACTGAGGAGGATGCAAATGAAACCTGTTTTTTTAGTGTCCAATAAACCTTTCACAGGGAGAAATATTTTAGCACTGAGTCTTGGTTTAATCTTACAAGAAAAAGGCTACAAAGTGGGATATATGAAAGTAATAGGAAAAATTCCCATAAAAGAGGGAAATCAGATAGTAGATGAAGAGGCTCTTTTTATTCACAAAATGCTAAAATCTACAGATCCTGTGGAATGGTGTTCTCCACTGGTGCTTACCTATGAAACCCAGTATAAACTTTTTGAGGGAGGAGGATTGAATGTAGAAGAAAAAATACTGGAAATTGTGGAAAAACAGAAGGAAAAGGATTTTCTTTTTATAGTAGGTGGAGACAATGTTTTTGAAGGTTATAGTTTAAGTATTGATAGCTTAAACTTAATAAAAAAACTAAATGCCAAAGCCCTTGTAGTGCAAACCTGGGAGGGAGAAACCTCCATAGATGATATCTTAGGAATAAGGGATATAGTTAAGCAAAATTTTATAGGTGCTATCCTGAATAAGATACCACCAGAACAGTATCTTTATATTAAAGAAACAGTAATTCCATATTTGAATTCTCAGGGAATAACTATATTTGGAGCTTTTAAAAGGGATAAGTTGCTTGAGGCAGTTACTGTAAGAACACTTCTTGAGGTAGTAAATGGGGGAATAGTTTGTTGTGAAGAAAAACTGGATGAGTTTGTGGAAAACATAAGTATCGGAGCTATGGATCCTGATAATGCCTTAAAATATTTTCTTAGAGTTCCTAATAAAGTGGTAATTACAGGAGTTCATAGGACAGATATTCAGATTATGGCTTTAGAAACTTCTACCAAGTGTTTAATTCTTACAGGAGGACTTCACCCAAATGAATTAGTGGTAAATCTTGCCAAAACTAAGTGTGTGCCTATTATTGTTACAACTCTTGATACTTTTTCTGTTGTTGATAAAATACAAAAATTAATGGGTAAAGGGCTTTTTAAAGAAAAAGGAAAAGTTTTGAGAGCTAAGGAGATAATATCTAAAGAATTTGATTTAGAAAAGTTTTTAAAAAATTTAGGAAATTAGAGGGAGTATTTATGGAAAGGAAAATAATTTGTGCTAAATGGATTCTCCCAGGTGCAGATGAGGAACCTATTAAAAATGGTTGTTTAGTAATTGAAGGGGATAAGATTGTAGAAGTTGGAAAAGAAGAAGAGATAACTTCCCGATATTCTGATATAAAAATAGAAAATTTTAAAGAATCAATCGTTTTTCCTGGTCTGGTAAATGCCCACACTCATATTCCTATGAGTATTTTTAGAGGTATTGCCGAGGATCTTCCTTTAATGATTTGGCTTACAGAGTATATTTTTCCTGTGGAGGCAAAACTTAAAAGGGAATGGGTTTACTGGGGAGCAAAGTTATCCCTTATTGAAATGATCAGGTCGGGTATAACTCTTTTCTGCGATATGTATCTTTTTGAGCCCGAAGTAATCAGGGCTACAACAGAGGTAGGACTTAAGGCACTTTTGGGAGAGGGACTATTTGATTTTCCTTCTCCAGGATATGGTCCTCTTGAAAAAGGACTTGCTCTTACAGAGGAACTTCTCAAAAATTTTGAAAGAGATCCTCTTATTAAAATAGCAGTAAGTCCTCATACCCTTTATACTTGCTCTCCTGAGACTATAAAAAAATGTATAAATATTGCTGAAAAGTATAATGCAAAAATGCATATTCATCTATCTGAAAACAAGGAGGAAGTAACAGAAGTTCAAAAAAAGCATGGCAAAAGACCTGTGCAATTACTTTACGAACTTGGAGGTCTTTCAGAAAATCTTATAGCAGCCCATTGTGTTAAATTAACTCCTGAAGAAATACAACTGCTGGCTGAAAATAAAGTAAATGTAGTGCATTGTCCAGAAAGCAATCTAAAACTGGGCTCAGGAATTGCTCCAGTTTCTGAAATGTTACAGGCAGGTATTAATATAGCTTTAGGAACTGATGGACCTGCCAGTAACAACGACCTGGATCTTTTTTCTGAGATGAGAACTGCAAGTCTTGTGCAAAAAGGATTAAAAGAAGATCCTACTGTGGTAACTGCCAAAGAAGTATTTAAAATGGCTACTGAATGGGGATCTAATGCTCTTGGTTTTACCGATACAGGAAAATTGCTTCCAGGATATAAGGCTGATCTGGCGGTTCTGGATTTAAAACATCTGCCATTACAACCAGATTATAATCCTCTTGCACTTTTGGTTTATAGTGCCAAAGCAGGACAGGTTTCAGACCTTATGGTAAATGGTAGATGGATAATGAAAAATTATGAAGTGCTCACCATTGATGAAGGTCTGGTAAAAGAAAAAGTTAAAGAAATAAAGAAAGAAATTGAAGCTATTATAAGCTCTTCCAGAAAAAATTAAATTTCTTTTTACTGAGGAATTTTTCCTCTTTTATTGTAGAAAAATTTCCCATTTAACTTTTGTTAATTCTTTCTGAAATTGATTTTATTTAACCTTTGATTTAGGCAAAAAGTTTGCTTTTAAAAAATGGAAAAACTTTAGTAAGTGAAAAAAATAACAAAAGTATTTTAAAATTTCTTAAAATTTGTAAATATAGGAAAAAATTTAAAAGTGAAAAATAAAAAATAGGAGGTGAAAGATGCCAGAACTTGAATCTCTATTAAAGGAAAAAAGAATTTTTTATCCACCTCAGGAAGGAAAGGATCAGGCTTACATTTCATCCCGTTATCAGTATAAACAAATTTACCAGTATTCCTTAGATGATCCTGATGAATTTTGGGCAGAAAGAGCAAAAGAATTAATTACCTGGTTTAAATACTGGGACAAAACTTGTTATTGGGATTTTCATAAACCAGAGATCAAGTTTTTTGAGGGTGGAAAGTTGAATGCTTGTTACAATTGTGTGGATAGGCATCTTGAGGATCCTGCTGTAAAAAATAAGGCAGCTATTATTTGGCAAGGAGAACCTGATAGAGATGTAAAAGTTTATACTTATCAAATGTTACATGCTGAGGTTTGTAAGTTTGCTAAGATTTTAAAGAATTTGGGTGTGCAAAAGGGAGACAGAGTTACCATTTATCTTCCTACTATGCCTGAATCTATTGCAGCTATGCTTGCCTGTGCTCGTATAGGAGCTATTCATAGTGTAGTTTTTGGTGGATTTTCAGCAGAGGCTTTAAAGGTTCGTATTTTGGATGCTCAAGCTAAGGTTTTAATTACTTGTGATGGAACTTATAGAGGTGGCAGAAGAATTAGTCTTCTTGATAGAGCTGAAGAGGCTATCAAGGATTGTGAGTGTATAGAACATTGCGTAGTAATTAATCGTTTTGGAGATCCTATAGA
This sequence comes from uncultured Thermodesulfatator sp., assembly GCA_964593845.1. Classification (GTDB taxonomy): domain Bacteria; phylum Desulfobacterota; class Thermodesulfobacteria; order Thermodesulfobacteriales; family Thermodesulfobacteriaceae; genus Thermodesulfobacterium. The sequence continues at coordinate 5,606 of CAZQIW010000012.1, forward strand.
GCTTAAAGATGATAGATGTGTTTTATATGATGATTTAAAGAAAGATTTGCATGTTATTGAGGAATGTGAATATGAAATAATGGATGCTGAGGATCCTTTGTTTATTCTTTATACTTCTGGAACTACAGGAAAACCTAAGGGGCTTTTCCACACTACAGGTGGTTATTTAGTATATGCTGCTCATACTACTCAATGGGTATTTGACTTAAAACCAGAAGATATTTTCTGGTGCACTGCTGATATAGGATGGATTACAGGGCACAGTTATATAGTGTATGGACCTCTTGCTCTTGGTGCTACTGTATTTATTTATGAGGGAGTGCCTACCTATCCCAATCCAGGTAGATGGTGGGAATTGATAGATCGTTATCAAGTAACTATATTTTATACTGCTCCTACTGCTATTAGAGCTCTTATGCGTGAGGGTGAAGAATGGCCAAAGAAATATAGTCTTTCCAGTTTGAGACTTCTTGGAACAGTGGGAGAGCCAATTAATCCAGAAGCTTGGTATTGGTATTTTAAGCATATAGGGCGTGAACGTTGTCCTATTGTTGATACCTGGTGGCAAACAGAAACTGGTGGTCATATGATAGCTCCAATTCCTTATGCTATTCCTCAAAAACCTGGTTCTGCAACTCATCCTTTACCAGGAATTGAGCCTGTAATTTTAAGATCTGATGGAACAGAGGCAGATATTAATGAAGGTGGTCATCTATGTATTAAAAGAGCTTGGCCTGGTATGGCAAGGGGAATATGGGGTAATCCTAAGAGATTTAAAGAAGTATATTTTAGCAGATTTCCTGGATATTATTATACAGGAGATGGTGCCAGAAAAGATGAAGACGGTTATTTCTGGATTTTAGGAAGATTGGATGATGTTATTAATGTTTCTGGACATCGTTTGGGAACCATGGAATTAGAATCTGCTTTTGTTGAACATCCAGCAGTAGCAGAAGCTGCTGTAGTAGGATTTCCTCATGAGATAAAAGGTGAGGGTATTTTTGCTTATGTTGTTTTAAAAGAAGGATATGAGCCTTCTGAAGATCTTAGAAAAGAACTGGTTCAGCATATTAGAAAGGTAATAGGACCTGTAGCTACTCCAGATTATGTAATTTTTGCACCTGGTCTTCCGAAAACCAGAAGCGGAAAGATTATGAGAAGAATTTTAAGAAAGATTGCTGCAGGGCAGTTTGAAGACCTTGGAGATACTACAACCCTTGCTGAACCAGAAATTGTTGAAAAGTTAATAGAAATTAAAAAGAGCTTGGGTTAAAATTTTTGAAAAATAAATTTTTCCAAGTATAATTAGCCTATAGGGAGTTTATCTCCCTATAGGCTTTTTTTATTTTTAAAGGAGGTTTTAGAGATGAAAGATTTTGAATTTTATTTGCCTACAAAGGTAATTTTTGGTAAAGAAGCTTTAAAGAAAATACCAAAAGAACTTCCTAAACTGGGGAAAAAGGCTTTATGGATATTTGGAAGAAGTTCTATTTACCGAACAGGGCTTCATGATAAGCTCAAACAGCTTCTGGAAAAGGCAGGGATAGAATATGTTGAATTTGGAGGAATTAAGTCTAACCCACTTTTATCCCAGGTGCTTGAAGGAATAAAAATCGCTAAAGAAAATCAGGTGGACTTTATTTTAGCTGTAGGAGGAGGTTCTGTTATTGATACAGGAAAAGCTATTGCTTGTGGATATTACCATCCAGAAAAAGTCTGGGATTTTTACGAAAGAAAAGCTTTTCCAGAGAAGGCTTTACCTATAGCAGTGGTTTTAACAATAGCAGGCACAGGTTCAGAACTAAATAATATAAGTGTAATTGTGCATGATGAAACTAAATTAAAACTTTCTATGAGCTCTCCAGCACTATTTCCCAAAGTAAGTTTTCTTGATCCTACTCTTACTTTTACTGTTCCTCCTGATTATACTGCCTATGGAGCTTTTGATGCCTTTTCTCATGTGTTTGAAGTATTTATAAGCAGGGAATACACCAAAGGGGGCTTAACCGAAGACTTTATGGTAGCTCTTATGAATAATATTATAAACTGGTCAAAAATAGCTGTGAATGAACCAACTAATTATGAAGCCAGAGCTAATTTAATGTGGTGTGCCTCTCTTGCTTTATGTGGGCTTACAAAAGCAGGAGTAGGAAGATATAGGTTTATTATACATGCTATAGAACATACTTTAAGTGGAGTATATGATCTGCCACATGGTTTGGGTTTGGCTATTCTTACTTTAGCTTGGATGAAAAAAAATAAGGAGCATGAACTTTTAAAAAGATTTTTTGAAAAGGTCTTTGACATTACTTTGAAAGATAAAGCAAAAGTAGAAACAGGTATAGAGGTCTTTGAAACCTGGTTAAAACAACTCAGATTTGTTTTAACCTTGCAAGATCTTAAAGTTCCTAAGGAGGATCTGGATTATTTAACTGAAAAAGCTTATCAAATTCTGAAAATATGGAAGGTAGAAAAAGAATACTCTAAGGAAAGTATAAGAGATATTTTACAAACAGCCTATAGTGGATAAATTACTTTACCACTTTCCATTCGCTAATTAAAAATTTATCTATTACAAAATGCTGAACTATTTCCAGCTTTAGAACCTTTTTAAGGCTTTTAAATCCTTCTCCTCCCACTAAGGTGGGGACATTTTCTCCACCTACAATAACGGGAAGATGAATAATTCTTATTTCATCTACATAACCCTTTCTTGCCATCTCCCAGTTAATAGATGCACCACCTTCTACCATCAATTTTTTAATTCCCCTATTATAAAGCTCAGGAAGTAAGATATCAAAATCTACCAGGTCTTCACCAGCTACAATCACCTCAGCCCCTATTTCTTTTATTCTTTCAATTCTTTCCTGAGGTGCTCTTTTGGTGGTAACTATAATAGTAGGAGCATCTTTTGAAAAGATATTAGCATTTAAAGGCACATTAGCAGTGGAACAAGGAATAATTCTTACAGGACTTTTCCCTTCAACATATCTTACAGTAAGACTTGGATCATCTGTTCTTACTGTTTCACATCCTACCATAATTCCATCTACCTGAGCTCTAATGCTGTGTAAATACTTATAAACCTCAGGTGTCATTATACTCATTAGTTCTTTACTTGAAGCCCCTCTGTAAAGGGTTAATTTTCCGTCTATAGTAACTTCAGAAACAATAATAATATACGGTCTATTCATCGTAACTTCTCCCATAATTTTTATATAAATAAATTATTCTGGTTAAAAGGGAAAGCAAAGTAAGAACAGTTATAACTTTTATTCCATAGGAAAGTCCTATAGGAAGATTAAGTTTTTCCAAAATAGTAAAAAGAATAATACTGATATGAGTTTCTGGTCTACCAAAAAATCCTACATTTTCCAGAGGATCCTGAATTTTACCTTTTACTTTAATTTGATACCCTATTTCAGAATAAACCACAGGTTTAATAAAAGAGTGCAAAAGAGAAGAGGTAACAGCAAGGGTAGCCCAGAAGGCATTAGCATAGGAATAACCGATAATTCCAAGTATTAAGCCATCTACCCATTTATCTGCAATCCAGTCAAAAACTGCTCCAAATTTAGTAGGTTTTCCTGAGAGCCTTGCTACAGTGCCATCTGTAAGATCAAGTAATCCAGAAATAAGAAGAAAAGCAGCTGCTGTGATTAGCTCTCCATAATAATAAGCTAATGCAGAAGCAGTGCCTATTAAAAGAGAAAAAAAAGTAATTAAATTTGCAGGAATATTTAATTTAAAAAAAACTACTCCAACAGGTGTATAAAACTTTTTAAAAGTATCTCGCTTTTCAGTTAAATTCATAAATAAAATTCTATTCTCAAAAAAATAAAAGTCAAGCATCTAAATAATACTTGAGAAAAAAGAAAAAGAGGCTAAAATTTTAAAATTGTGAGTGAGCAACCTATAGCAAAAAAGCCGGTTTTATTTCAAACTCAAACAGGACTTTTTATAGGGATGGTATGTTTTAATCCAGTATATGAAACTCTGAAGTTTGTTCTTGAAAAAAGAGAATTTTTTGAGGTAGAATGGCCAGCTTTAGTAAGCTCTGATCAAAAAGGACTTACTCCTATTCTCTTAGGTCTTCCTTATTTTACTGTGCAGAGATCTCAGATTATTTGGTACACCCTTCAAATTCCTGAAATGTTATTGACCCAGTATCAAAGCTTTATACCTCATATTTTTAACAATATACCAATTCGGGATAATCTTTCTGTTACCAGACCTTCCAAAACCTCTGAAAAACCTGAGAACAAAATAATACCTTTTCCCTTGAAAAAAGATGACTCTCGGAACAAAAAATAAAAAAATATTTATAGCTCCTTCTCTTCTTTCTGCAGATTTTTCCCGTCTGGCAGAGGAAGTGAAGGCTGTAGAAGAGGCTGGAGCAGATATTCTGCACCTTGATGTAATGGATGGTATATTTGTTCCAAATATAACCTTTGGACCTTTAGTAATTTCAGCCCTTCGTGCTCATTCGCATCTTATTTTTGATGTTCATCTTATGATAGAAAATCCAGAAAGATATATAAAAGAATTTGCAGAAGCTGGAGCAGACTGGATATCTATTCATGCAGAGGCTACCAAACATCTTCATCGTGCCGTCTGGAAAATAAAAGAATTTGACAAAAAGGCAGGAGTGGCTTTAAATCCTCATACACCTTTAAATGTAATTGAATACCTGTTAGAGGACTTGGATTATGTTCTTATTATGACAGTAAATCCTGGATTTGGGGGGCAGAAGTTTATTAAAAACTGTCTTCCTAAAATCAGAGCTCTCAGAGATTTAATAGAAAAAAAAGGATTAAATGTATTGATTGAGGTGGATGGGGGTATTAACAAAGATACTGCACCACTTGTTATTTCTGAAGGAGCACAAGTGTTAGTAGCAGGCTCTGCTGTCTTTGGGAAAAAAGATTATAAACAGGCTATTGAACTTTTAAAATCTTCCAGATAAGTTTTAAACTTCTGATCCCGTCTGTAAAAAAACTGAAAAACAAAAGTCCCCAGAGAGAAAAATAAATTTTGTGAAAATACCAGAATTCTAAAAAAATACAGAAAATTACGAATAAAGACCCCCAAGGTTCTTTATGAGCTAATTTAGGAGAACTCTTGGCAAGTCCTTTTTTGAAAAAAAAGAAGGAAAGAGCCAGAATATTTATCCAGAATAATTGATGAGAGAGAGGGAAAATTAAAAGCAAACTCACAGGATAAAACAGGGAGAAAAAGGAATAAAAAAAATATTTGAGATTTGTTTTAAATTTTTTAACAGTTAGAGCTACTTTGTAAAAATAAGTTAGAGCACTTAGATAGGAAAAAAAGACCAGAAACCACAGCAGATAGTTTATTAAAAAAGCAAAATTTTTATAAAAAGTATTTAAAATTATTACCAGAGCTGCAAAGCTCATCTGAAGCATAGTTTTTACTTTAGCTATTCTTTGCACTTTGGTTTCTTCAGGAAACCAGGCTCTTAAATAAGAAACTAAAAGTTCTCTCAATATAATAAAAAATACAGGCAAGTAGCTGATATAATTCAAATAAACCAAAGTTAAGTAAATAGAACTAATAAAGATTTTGTCTGCAATAGGATCCAGAATTGCACCTAAGGAGGAGACTTTTTGATATTTTCTTGCAAGAACTCCGTCTAAATAATCGGTTAAAGCTAAAAGAGTAAGCATGATAAGAGAGGTTAGTCTTGCTGGAAAAGAATCAAAAAACAAAAGAGCACAAGGAAGTGGTAAAAGCAAAATTCTTAGAAGGGTAAGAATATTTGGATTTAATTTTTCTGTCATAAAATGGTTTTAAGCCCTTTTTATTTGGTCAAATAATATTATACTATTTTTACTTTAACTTTAAACCACAAAGAGTTATTTTAACCAGGAGAAAAAATGAGAAAAGAGACTTTGTTATTCGGACCTGTAAAATCCAGGAGACTTGGAAGATCTCTTGGAATTGAGATGGTCCCCAAAAAGGTATGCACCATGGATTGTATATATTGTGAAGTAGGTAAAACCACCACTTTAACCAGAGAAAGAAAGGCTTACTACTCCTGGGACTTAATAGAAAAATCCATACTTAAAGCCAAGGAAAAAGAAGGTAATTTTGATGTATTTACCTTTACTGGAAGTGGAGAACCTACCCTTAATATTCACTTTGAAGAGGCTGTAAAACTTGCTAAAAAAGTTATTAATAAGCCTGTTACAGTTTTAACAAATAGTACCCTTATTGAAATTGATTCCATTAAAGAAGCTTTAAAAAAAGTAGATATTGTTCTTCCTTCTCTTGATGCAGCAAAAGAAGAAACTTTTAGGAAGATTAACAGACCACTTAAAGATTTTACTCCTGAAATTATTATTACTAATCTAAAAGAGCTGAGAGAAGGAATGGAAGGGGAAATGTGGTTAGAGGTATTGATTGTGGAGGGAATAAATGATAGTGAAGAGGATCTCAAAGCTTTAAAATCAGCTATAGAAGAAATAAATCCTCATAAGGTTCAGCTTAATACTGTAGTGAGACCAGGAGCCTACAGAATTGCCAGACCTGTTTCTTTTGAAAAACTTAAAAAAATTGCAGATTTTCTGGGTGAAAAAACAGAAATTGTGGTGAATAAAGAGAGGCTTGATAAGATTATTGCCAAACGCTTAACTTTAGAAAGAGAAAAACTGGTGGAAGAGATTTTAAGTTATGTAAAAAGAAGACCAGCTACCTTTAAAGAACTTATGGATGCTTTTTTAATAGATGAAAAGAGCCTGGAAATGATACTTGCAGAGCTTGTTTCAGAAAATAAAATAAAAATAAAAAAACACCAAGGAGAAGATTATTACATAGCTGATTAATTAATGAAAAAAGAGAGAGAATTTTATAAAAAAGTGATAGAGGCTCTTCTTTTTTGTGCAGGTCGTTCTTTAAAACTTAAAGAAATTTCCAGCATTTGCGACAATTTACCTTTAAATGAAGTAAAAGCTGTGTTAGAAGAACTAAAAGAAGAATACAAAAACAGAGGACTAAATATTGTTGAAGTTGCTGAGGGGTATAGAATAGAGAGTAATCCTGAAGTAGCAGAATATTTAAAACGATTTTTCAAACCCAAAGGTTTTAGATGGACAAAAGCCCTTCTTGAAACCCTTGCAATTATAGCCTATTTTCAGCCTATTACCCGTGCAGAAATATCTGCTAAAAGAGGAGGGGTTGATGTGAGTGGGAGTTTAAAGGTCCTTCTGGAAAATGGATTTATAGAAATAGCAGGAAGAAAAGAAGTTCCAGGAAGACCTTTGCTTTATAAAACCAGTAGGTTTTTTTTGGAATATTTTGGATTAAAATCATTAAAAGATTTACCACCTATTGAGGAAATAAAAAATTTAGCAGGAAAAATATAAGTGGGAATACGAAAAGAAGTTTTACAGGAAGCAGAGTTTATCCTCTATGAAGGAGGAGAGATTCCAGAGGTGTGTTTCTGGAATAGTTATTTTTATCTTACAAGTCCTTCTCCAGAAGGTCTGGGTCTGAAGTTGACAAAAGAGGAGATAAAAACTTTGCAGAAAGCTGTGGTAGAAAGATACATGCTGATTATTCAAAGGGATTTAACTTTTGAATACATTGATAAACCTTTTTATAGAGGTATCCCAAGAGCTATTGTAAATGTCCAGAGATTGAAAAACTTCTTGAAAAATACAGGGCTTGAAGCAGAATATAAAGGGTTGCTTAGAAGAAAAGTAAAAAGACTATTTAAAAAATTTAAAGATGATTTAAAGAAAAATAACAAGGACATTTCAGAATTAGCAAGTAAAGAAGAGTTAAAAAAATTTAGAAAAGAAGTGGAGGGCTTATGATAGGAATTATTGATTATTCAGCAGGAAACTTAACAAGTGTAGCCAGGGCTTTATCTTATTTTGGATATAAGTGGATTATCTCTTCTGATATTTCAGAGTTAAAAAAAGCAGAGAGAATTATTTTCCCAGGAGTTGGAGCAGCACAGAGTGCCATGGAAAGCCTTAAAAAATTTGGACTGGATGAATTTTTGAAAGAAACCTTTTCTAAAGGAGTTCCTATTTTAGGAATATGCTTGGGAACCCAAATAATTTTTGAAGAAAGTGAAGAGGATGGAGGCACTAAAACCTTAGGAATTCTTAAAGGAAAAGTGGTTAGATTTCCAGATCCCCTGCTTTTTAAAGGTGAAAAGCTAAAAGTTCCTCATATGGGATGGAATAAAATAAAATGGCAAAAATCCCATCCAGTTTTTGCTAATCTTGATCCAGATTACGAATATTACTTTGTGCACAGTTATTATGTTTTACCTGAAGATAAAGATATTATTTTGGGAACAACCTTTTATGGAATAGAATTTCCTTCTGTAATAGGTTATAAAAATCTGGTAGCTGTGCAATTTCATCCAGAAAAAAGTGGAAAACCAGGACTTCAGATTTTAAAACAGTTTTGCGAATGGAATCCTTAATTATTTTTTATTTTTAGTAATCGGAGCCAGAATAGTTATAAGCTGTCTTCCCTCAAATTTGGGCGGGAATTCTATATGAGCTTTATCCTTTACAGCCTCAAAAATTGGTTGAAGCACTCTATCTGCCATTTCAGGATGCACAATTTCTCTTCCTTTAAAAACAATTCTTATTTTTACCTTATTTTTATCCTCAAGAAACCTCAATATATGCTTTATTTTTACTTCTAAGTCATGTTTCTCTGTTTTTGGACTGAGCTTAATTTCCTTAAGTTCTACCTGAGCTTGTCTTTTTTTAGCCTCTTTAGCTTTTTTAGCTTCCTGATAGAGAAACTCTCCAAAATCCATAATTTTACAAACAGGAGGTTTGGCAGTAGGAGCAACTTCCACGAGATCCAACCCATAATCTTCTGCATACCTTAAAGCTTCAGAAAGAGATACAATTCCTATTTGCTTTCCATCAGGACCTATTAATCTTACTTCCTTTGCCCTAATCTGCTCATTAACTCTGTACTTTTTCTTTAAATCCTTTCTCATACTTAGATGTCCTCCTTTAAATAACTAAAAGTTGAAAAATATGAGATAACCTGAAAATAAGTTTGGTTCTTATGAACTCTCATTCAATAAAAAATCTGGTTGATTTTCTTTTTTTAATTGAGATATGAACTCTTCTAAGCGAAGATTATTTAAAAGTTCACCTTTTCTTGTCCTAACACTAATAACCTCTGCTTCAGCCTCTTTATCTCCTATAATGATCATGTAGGGAACTTTCTCCTGCTGGGCAATTCTTATTTTGTAGTTTAACTTTTCATTTCTGAAATCAGTTTCCACTCTAAAGCCAGCTTCTATTAAACTTTGAGCTACCTTTTCTCCATAGGGAACAACCCTATCTGTAATAGTTAGCACCTTTACCTGAACTGGAGAAATCCAGAAGGGGAAAGCACCAGCATAGTTTTCAATAAGAACTCCCAGAAATCTTTCTAAGGATCCAAATAAAGCCCTGTGAATCATAATAGGTCTGTAAAATTTATTGTCTTCTCCAACATAAACTATATCAAACCTTTCAGGAAGATTAAAATCCACCTGAATAGTAGAGCACTGCCAAAAACGACCAAGAACATCCTTTATCTTTAAGTCAATTTTCGGACCATAAAAGACCCCTTCCCCAGGATCTATATCATACTCTAAGCCCTTATTTTCCAGAGCTTTTTTAAGAGCAGCTTCAGCCTTATCCCAGATTTCAGGAGAACCTACGAACTTATCAGGTCTGGTAGAGACAAAAATTTTATACTCATTGAATCCAAAAACTCTTAAAAAGTAAGTTACCAGATCAAGCACCTTGGTAAGTTCCTCTTCTAATTGATCTTCTCTGCAAAAGATATGAGCATCGTCCTGAGTAAAGCCACGGACCCTCAATAAACCGTGTAAAACTCCACTTCTTTCAAACCGATACACTGTCCCAAGCTCACAATACCTGATAGGTAATTCCCTATAACTTCTTCTTTTTTGATTATACACATAAATATGAAAAGGGCAATTCATAGGCTTTAGCTGATAAACCCGATTTTCAAGCTCCATTGGAGAAAACATATTTTCTACATAAAAATCTAAATGACCTGAAATCTTCCAAAGATTTCTTAAAGCTATATGAGGTGTATAAACCAGTTGGTATCCTCTTCTAAGATGTTCTTCAATCCAAAAGTTTTCAATAATTCTTCTTACAATAGCTCCCTTAGGAAGCCAGAGAACAAGCCCAGGTCCTATATCTTCCTCTATGGTAAAAAGCCCGAGATCTCTTCCCAGTTTTCTATGATCTCTTTTTTTAATCTCTTCCAGTCTGTCCAGATACTCTTTCAACTCTTCCTTAGAGAAAAAGGCAGTTCCATAAATACGCCACAGCATAGGATTATTTTCATTCCCTTTCCAGTAAGCACCTGAAACAGACAGAATCTTAATGGCTTTTATCTCTCCTGTGGAAAGCACATGTGGACCCTTGCAGAGATCTATAAAATCACCCTGTGAATAAATGGAAACCTTCTCTTCAGGAATCTCTTCTATTAATTCTAACTTAAAGTCCTCTCCCAGCTTTTTAAAAAGCTCCTTAGCTTCATCTTTACTAAGCTCTTTTCTCTCTAAAGGAAGCCTTTTTTTAATAATTTCTTTTATCTTCTTTTCTATTTTTTTAAGATCCTCCTCGTTAAAAGGACGCTCATAATAGATATCGTAGTAAAATCCTTCTTCAGTAGCAGGACCTATTCCAAGTTTAGCCTCTGGAAATAGCTCTTTTACAGCCTGTGCCAGCACATGAGCAGCAGTGTGTCTTAAAAGATAAAGAGCTTCTTTATCAGATGAATAGATAGGCTCCAGCTCACCTTCTAAAGAGGTATTAAAAGAAGAATGCCAGTCTATTAATTTGTCTTTATACTTAAAACCTATAGGGAGATTCTTAGTTATTTTTTTTACTTCTGGGATAAGAGACTTTAAAGGAGAGGAAGGACTAAGTTCAAACTCTCCAATATTCTTAATTTTTATTTTCAAATTTGAACCCTTATAACTCCGAATAAAAGTTTAAAATGGTAGGCGCGGGCGGGATCGAACCGCCGACCTCTTGCGCGTCAAGCAAGCGCTCTCCCACTGAGCTACGCGCCTATTTTTATCAGATAAAATAACAGAATTTTCCATTATGTCAAGGCTTAAAGCCCTAATTTTCTAAGCTGTTCTATTAGTTCCTTTTGCTCAGCAGTTAATTTCTCAGGAATTTTAGGAATTAACACCACATATAAATCTCCTCTTAAACTATCAGTAATTGGTAATCCTAAACCTTTCAATCTCAATTTTGCTCCAGGCTTAGTTAAAGGAGGAACCTTAGCCTTAATTCTTTTCCCATCTATAGTATTGATTTCAATCTCATCTCCTAAAAGAAAACTGGTAAAAGGCAGCTCTTTTTCTATAAAAATATTACCATCTTCCACTTTATATCCAGATTGAGAAATAATCCTTACTTTAAAAAGATACTCTTTACTTTTTCTTCCTGACTTTTTTCTTATTCTTAAAATCTGCCCATCCTTAATCCCTTGTGGAATTTTAATTTTTATAGTTTCATAAGTTCCTGGAAGAATAACCTCCTTCTCTCCTCCTTTCATTACTTCTTCAAGAGTAAGAGGCAGATCCAGTTGAACAGTTTCATAAACCTCGCCAAAAGGAGAAAATTCCTCTTCTCCAAAATAGGTTCCAAAAAGATTACTAAAAAGATCACTTAAATCAAAAATAAAGGTCTTCCCTCCTCTTCTATTTCTTCTAAAAAAGCTTCCCAGGTCTATACCCAGGTCTCTAAAGACACTTTCAAAATCAAATCCCCTAAAAATATCTTCTGTAGAATATCTTTTTTCAAATTCCGCAGAACCATACATATCATAAAGTCTTCTTTTTTCAGGATCAGAGAGCACTGCATAAGCCTCGTTTATTTCTTTAAACTTTTCTTCAGCCTCTTTATTACCTTTGTTTCTATCTGGATGATATTTCATAGCAAGCCTGCGATAGGCTTTTTTAATCTCTTCTTGTGTAGCATTTCTTGGAACTCCAAGAATTTCATAATAATCCTTAGGCATAAAACATCACCTCCATATCTCAGAATTTTCTAATTTTAAATAGGGTTTATTTTTAAAAATTAAAAATTAAAACTTTAAATTCAAGAAGATAGTTAGTTAATAAAACAAAGAAAAAACGGCATCTTGAATTATCTCACTCAGTAGGAGGAAGCCTTCTTTTAGAGGTAGGATAAGGAAGAATTTCCATCAGTGCTTTTAAGGTCTCTTCAGAAACAGTTATCTGCTTGAAAACCTTTAGCCCTGCCTCTTTTATAGCTTCTTTCCAAAAGGCATCTCTTTCAAAATCTCTACTTTCGTAGTCATATTCGTAATATACTTCTTTAATTCCAGCAGAAGCAATCAGTTTAAGACAGACATAACAAGGAGCAAGGGTGCAATAAATACTTGCTCCTTCTACAGAAATGCCAAAACGGGCTGCCTGTGCTATAGCATTGGCTTCTGCATGAGAAGCCCTGCAAAAATTATACTTGTCTATATCAGGAATACCTTTTTCCCTTCTAAAACAATAAGAAGGACCTTTATCTGTGCAATGCCATGCACCTGGCATAGGTCCATTATAACCAGTAGCAAGGATTCTTTTATCTTTAACAATTACAGCTCCTGTAGGACGAGAATTGCAGCCAGACCGCAGAGCCACAATTTTAGCAATTAACATAAAATATTCGTGCCAATCTGGTCTGTGAACTTTTCCACTCATTTTTTACCCTGATTTTTATTTTTTATAAAAAGGAAATTTTATACAAATTTCTCTTACCTTTTCTCTAATGCTTTTTCTTAAACTTTCATTATCTGGATTTTTTAATATTTCACACATAAAACCTGCTACTTCTTCTACCTCCTTCTCTTTAAGCCCCCTTGTAGTTATAGCAGGAGTTCCAATCCTTATTCCACTTGTAATTCTTGGAGGACGAGGATCAAAAGGAATGGCATTTTTATTAACTGTAATACCTGCTTCCTCTAAAAGTTTTTCAGCCTCTGCACCAGTAAGCCCTTTGGTAGAGACATCTATAAGCACTAAATGATTGTCTGTGCCACCTGATACAATTCTAAACCCTTCTTCATTAAAAACTTTAGCAATTACTTGAGCATTTTTTACTACCTGCTGTTGATAAGCTTTAAATTCAGGTTGCAGAGCCTCCTTGAAACACACAGCTTTAGCAGCAATAATATTCATATGAGGACCACCCTGAATACCAGGAAATATAGTTTTATCAATTATTTTAGCATACTTTTCTTTACAGAGGATAAAACCACCCCTTGGACCTCTTAAGGTTTTATGTGTGGTTGAGGTAACAAAGTCAGCATAGGGAATAGGAGAGGGATGAATACCTGCAGCAATTAAACCTGCAATATGAGCCATATCTACCATTAAAAAAGCTCCTACTTCCTGGGCAATGTTATAAAAAGCTTCAAAGTCTATAACCCTGGGATAGGCACTGGCACCAGCTACAATTAACTTGGGTTTGTGTTCCAGAGCTAATTTACGCACTTCTTCATAATCAATCATTTCTGTTTCTTTGGAGACTCCATAGTGCACTATCTTGTAAAATTTTCCTGAAAAATTTACTGTAGCTCCATGAGAAAGATGACCTCCATGGGAAAGACTCATGGAAAGAATAGTATCTCCTGGATTTAAAATAGCAAAATATACTGCCATATTAGCCTGAGTTCCAGAATGGGGTTGCACATTGGCATGTTCTGCTCCAAAAAGCATTTTTACTCTTTCTATAGCAAGCTTTTCCACTTCATCTACATACTCACATCCTCCATAATACCTCGCCTTGGGATAACCTTCGGCATACTTATTCATCAAACAGGAACCCTCAGCCTCCATTACCGCAGGAGAAGCCATGTTTTCAGAAGCAATCATTTCAAGCTGATATTCCTGCCTATCTATCTCCTTCTGAATTAAATTCCAAACCTCTATATCCACAACTTTTAAATTAGACATCAATATTACCTCCTTTTTTCTTTTAATACTTTCTTGAGTTTACCAGATTTTTAAATTTCTTCCACCCGAAAAACACCTTCTTCCTGAGCTTTATTAAATCGTTTTAAATTTGGTATATTGTATAATTCCTTTTGTTAATAAAACTAAAAAATTCCAAAAAAATCAGAAATTTATGAGATATATAAAGAAAAAAACAACATTTACCCTTGGAATTTTTAAGAATATACCTAATTTTTTTCTTGTAAAGTCTAAATTTTAGGATTTAATTTAAAAAGTTCTAACCTTTCTTTAGAAAATTCTTCATCCATGAAGAAGTTAATAATTTTACTTTTAATAACTGGCTTAACTGGAATTTTAGTGCTGGCATATTTTCAGCCTTTATCTTCTTACCAAGAAGCAAAAACAGCTTTTATAGTAAAAGAAACAGCACAAAGCTCTTCTTTTGTGCCTACCTATAATGGAAAACCCTATTTTACAGCTCCTCCTTTATATACTTGGATAAGTATTCCTTTTTATAAAATCCTTTCCAACCTTCCAGGTGGTGATACTTTTGCTCTTAGATTGGTTTCTATTTTGAGTTATATTTTTCTATTACTGTGCCTCTCTTTTCTTTATGAAGAGAATTTTTCCAGCTATTTACTTGGCATTTTAGTTCTCCTTAGTTCTTATAGATTTTTAGCTTTTATTACTCAGATTGATTTTGAACCTCTTTTTGTATTTTTAACTTTTTTGATGTTTTTAAATAGCTACTTTTATCTTAAAACAGCTAAAAAGATTTATAAACTGGGTTTTTATTTGTTTCTGGCTTTAAGTTTTTTGGTAAAAGGACCTCTTCATTTTTTTCTTTTGCCAGCTCTTTTGCTCTACGGTATAATACTCAGAGAAAAAAGGGCTTTCAGCCTTCTTTTTTATCCTCCAGGATGGATAATAACCTTTGTATTAATAATTCCTTGGTATCTTTATGGTTATGTTAAATTTGGAAAAGAAGCTTTTCAGCAATTTCTATTTATGGATCTAAAATTAAGGCTTACAGAGCATAAAGCTCCAGTTTATTACTATTTTAAAGCCCTGATACTTAATTTTATTCCTTATTTTCTTTTAACCTTTTTCGCAATACTTCGCTTTAAAAAGAAAGAATATGAGATCAAAAAAGAAAGCTTTCTTGCCTTTATATTTTTCTCAGCTTTTATACCTGTGCTTTTGCTAAGTTTTACAGGAGAAAAATTTGATAAATACTTACTTTATCTTTATCCTCTATGGGCTATTTTCTTTTCCTTATGGTTGAGTAAGTTTTATTCTATAAATTTTTTACAAAAGGTGGCAACCTTATGCTTTTTAATAAATCTGGCAACATATTTTGTTATTCACATT
>CAZQIW010000013.1:0-20328 GCA_964593845.1 uncultured Thermodesulfatator sp.
CACTCCCTTTCATAAGGAAAATTTGCATAACGAAATTTTCTTTTTAAAGAATTTTTTCCGTATTCTCAACCTCCCAGAATATTTTTTGATGGAAAGTATATTCCTCCGCAGCCTGCAGAAAATTTTTATATTACTGATACCACTTTTAGAGATGGACAACAGGCAAGAGTTCCCTATACCCCTGAACAAATAGAAACTATTTACAAATTTTTGCATAAATTAAGTGGACCAAAAGGAATTATCAGACAGAGTGAATTCTTTTTATATACTGCTAAGGATAGAGAGGCATTGGAGAGGTGTCTTGCCCTTGGATATAAGTATCCTGAAATTACTGGATGGATCAGAGCAAAAAAAGAAGATTTAAAGCTGGTTAAAGAGGCGGGGCTTAAAGAGACAGGTATTTTAACCTCCTGCTCGGATTATCACATCTTCTTAAAGCTTAAAAAAACCAGAAAACAGGCTATGGAGGATTATCTTGCCATAGTTAAAGAAGCTCTTTCCTTAGGTATCCGTCCAAGATGTCATTTTGAAGATGTTACTCGTGCTGATATTTATGGATTTGTTATACCTTTTGCTATAGAGCTAATGAAGCTTAGAGAAGAAAGTGGAATAGATATTAAAATCAGGATCTGTGATACCTTAGGGGTTGGTGTTCCTTATGCAGAAGCTTGTTTACCTATAAGTGTTCCCAAGTTAATTCGTGCTTTTATAGACGAAGCAGGTGTTCCAGGAGAACTTCTGGAATGGCACGGACATAATGATTTTTATAAAAGTGTAATTAATGCCACTGCAGCCTGGCTCTACGGATGCACTTATGTAAATACAGCACTCCTTGGTATAGGTGAAAGAACAGGAAATACTCCACTTGAAGCTATGGTGTTTGAATATATCTGCCTTAAAGGCACAGATGATGGAATGGATACCACAGTAATTACAGAAATTGCCAATTATTATAAAAATGTGCTTCATGAAAAAATATCCGTTAGACAACCTTTTGTGGGAGAAGAATTTAATTCTACTAAAGCTGGTGTCCATATTGATGGCATTATTAAAAACGAAGAGATTTACAATCCCTTTGATACCTGGAAATTACTCAAACGTCCTATTCAGATTATTATCACTGATAAAAGTGGAACAGCAGGGATTGCTTACTGGATTAATACCCATTTTGGGCTTGAAGGAGATAAAAGAATTGATAAAAGACATCCAGGTGTGGCAAGAATTTATAAAAAGATCCTGGAAGAATATGAAAAAGGGCGTATTACTCCTATTTCCAATGAAGAAATGCTTCATTATACCAAAAAATACATTCCTGAACTTTT
Organism: uncultured Thermodesulfatator sp.; assembly: GCA_964593845.1. Classification (GTDB taxonomy): domain Bacteria; phylum Desulfobacterota; class Thermodesulfobacteria; order Thermodesulfobacteriales; family Thermodesulfobacteriaceae; genus Thermodesulfobacterium. Next base: position 1,323 of record CAZQIW010000013.1, read on the forward strand.
TGTCTCTGAGCTTGATCATCTGAGAGAGTATGTAAATAAGCTTGTAACCAAGTATATAGAAGATCTTGCTCAGGATCTTGATATTCGCTCCTTAGATCCAGCGAAGATGAAAAAAGTATTAAAAAAGTTTCTGGAAGATCATCCTTATGTGCAATTCATTTATGTTGTTGATACAGAAGGAAAACCTATTATTGGATTAACAAATGATTTTCAATATGCCAAAAAATTTGCAGAGCTTCTTAATAATGAAACTTTTGAAGATAGAGACTGGTTTGTTAAACCCATGAAAACAGGAAAGACCTATACTTCCAGATTTTATACTTCCAGAATTACTTCCAGTCTTTGTATTACTGTTTCCACTCCTATAAGAGATGAATATGAAGAAATTATAGCTATTCTTGGAATGGATATCCGCTTTGAAGATGTTGTGAAGATGGAGAACGAATCTTATGAAGTATAGATTAAAGATTGTTTTTTTTATATTTTTGAGTTCTTTTTTCTTCGGTTGGCTTTCTTATGTTTTTAGCGAAACTCCTCCAAAGATTGTAATTAGCCCTTCTTCTTTCAGTAAAATCCTTGTAAGTGTTCCTAATTTTGAAGGAGATAAGGAGCTTTCTTCTAAGCTTAGTCCTCTTTTAAGAAAAGTTCTTAATTATCATCTTTTTATTTTAGCCTCTCCCTTTCTCCCTTTTTCTCCTTCTTCAGAGGGTTACCTTTTAAAAGGTGTTATCCATAAAAAAGATAATACAGTGGTGATAAAAGCTGAATTGTGGGACACTTTGGAAAATAAAAAAATAAACACTTATATCTTAAAAGGATCTTTAAAGCATCCTTATTTGATAATATACTTCCTCTGTGACAAAGTGGTTAAAGACATTTCTGGATATAAAGGAGTTGCTTTTTCTAAAATAGTTTTTGTTAAAAGAACTTTTTATAGCGATAGACTTTATATTACAGACTTTGGTAAAAATAGCCCTCGTTGTATAGATACTGCTCCCCTTATTCTGTTTCCCAGATTTTCCTGGCAGGGAGATAAATTAGCTTATCTGGTGTATAGAAATGGACATTATTTTCTCAAAATTTTCAATTTAAAAAATCTTGTAAAAAATGAATTTTCTATTAAAGGACTCTGTTCTCCTCCTGTATGGCATCCTGATGGAAAACATCTTTTTTTAACTTTGGAAGTAAATGGAAAAATTGGTATATATAAATTTGATATTTCTACTAAAAGTCTTACTCCTATTTTAAAAGGAGAAGGAGTTTATCAGGTTGGCTCTGTATCAAAAGATGGGAGGTTTTTAGCATTTGTGCATGATAGAGGCACTGGTCACCCCAAAATATATATCCTGGATCTAAAAACTCTTAAGTATTACCGTATTTCTAACTCTATCGGATATAATACCTCTCCCAGGTTCTCTCCCAAGGGAAATATTCTTTTATACCTCTGTAAAAAAGGGAGAATTTCTTCTCTTATCCTCTACAATTTGAAAACCCACACCCGAAGAACAATAGACTTACCCATTAGTTTAAAAGATCCTGCTTTTTCTCCTACAGGTGATTATATAATTGCCTATGGAGAAGGTTACAAAGGAACTGGTTTATACTTGATACATTTAGATTCTAAATTAGTTTTTCTTTATTTACCTGGTAAAAATTTCTTATTTCCTGCCTGGAGTAGATTGTAAAGGTTCGTTCCTTATAGATATTTTGCAAGGCTCATACCACTTACCATAGCAGTAGCTCTTAAAGCTGCGTCATAGGCAATGGTTAAGCTTTGAAGTTTGGTTGCAAGCTCAGCAAGATCTGCACTTTCAGTTTCACCCAAGTTAGTTTGCAGGGTTTGTTTAAAATCTTCGTAAAGATTTTTTTTGGTTTCCAGATGAGAAATCTCAGCTCCCACTATCCCTCGCTTAGCAGTAATGTAATTGTAAATTTCATCAAGTTTTCCGACAAATTTTTGAATATCATACTGTTCTTTTTCATAGTCAACATTATTGTTGGCTTCCAGGGTTCTTTTTAAAGCAATAAGTGTTTCAAAAATTCCTGAATCCATAAAAATTTTTTGTCCATTTTCTCCCAGCTTCATTTTCATATTTACATCATATCCAATAGTAAAATCCTCGGTTGAACCCTGATAGATTACTTTTTCTATAACCTGACCATCTGGGAGGCTTTCTTTAATTAATTTAAAAGGTCCTTCTCCCTTAGGATAACCTGTTGTTTTTTGTCCTGCAAAAATATATTTCTCTCCAAGCTGCGAATTAGCAAGGCTTAAAATGGATTCTAAAATACTATTTATCTCATTAGCAATAGCCTTTCTGGTAGTAGTATTCTGGGTAGCATTAACAGCCTGAATAGCAAGCACTTTAGCCCTTGCAACAAGGTCTTGAACATTTCCAAGAGTTGATTCCTGAGCTCTTAAAAAAGCAGTAGCCTCATCTATAGCTCTTTGATACTTTTCAATACGAGAGATACCTTGTTTGTAATTAAGAGATATTACTGCTAAAGGTGGGGCATCTGAAGGTCTTAAAAAATTTTTGCCAGAAGAAATTTTAAGTTGAATTAAATTTATTTCTGAGGACAATCTATTTAAATCAGCTAAAACACTGGTGTATTTAGTATTCATACCTATTCTCATAAGTTAATCACCCCTTTCTTATCTTTTTGCATTTATTAAAGACTGAAACATTTCTTCTACTGTAGAAAGAAGTTTAGAAGTAGCAATAAAAGCTTGTTGATATTTTATCAAATTAGTCATTTCTTCGTCTAAGGAAACTCCGGAAATACTATCTTTTATACTTTTTAACTGCCTTAAAAGATCATCTAAAAAGGTTTTACTATCTTTAACAGATCTTACAGCAACTCCAACTTCACCTACCATACTGGCATAATAATTTTCCAGATTAGACTGATTAAGTTTCTCCCTTGTTTGTGTAGAGGCATCAGCAATAGCCTGAGCTATGCGATTATCTCCTTTTTTGAGTTCGTAACCTGAAAGATTGTTTATAAGACCATTTGAACGGGTTTCCATTTGGGTAAGATGAGTATAAAGATAAGAAACATAATTTCCATCTGTATCAGTTGATAAATCTGTTTCTATTTTAAACTTCTGAAAATCTGAGTCCTTTATTTTTATGTATAGTTTTCCGCTATCATCTATTCCTGCTTCTAAATCAGTAGTCCCATCCCCATCTACATCAATGGTATTAAGCTTATTAATCACATCCTTTAAAGTATCACCAGAATTTAGAGTAATAGTAGTTGTAGATGTAGTTCCATCAGAGGTATAAAGTGTAATAGTTAAAGTTTGATCAGCAAAAGAAGCACTCTCAGAAACAGGTATGTCTGAAATATAATAATATCTGTTAGTGAGTGGATCTACTTTTTCTGGTATTATAGAACCACTGGTAGAAGGAGGAAAGATAGTAGTATCCTGAAGGATAAAGCTTCTTGTCTGATAAAGTCCTGTGGTTTGAACAATAAGTTTGCCCTCTCTGTCAAGCTGGGCAGAAAGTCCGTATTGCATATTCTCAGGAGCATTTATTTTGGTTAAAACCTGAAAAAGATTCTTATCCGCTGTAAATTCTATTCTAAAGGGATCTATAATTCCGTCATCAGTATCAAAGGCATCTATAGGATCTCCATTTTCATCAAAAAGATAAGCAGAGATTTCTCCTACTGTAAGAGGTGAAGAACCTCCTCCATCAGTTTTTATAAATCCCCAGGAACCATCGTCTTGAGCTTCAATAGTAAAATAAGCTGCATCAGAAGGTGCACCTGTTTCTGAAGTGTCAAGCCAGATGTAAAACTTGTCTCCTTCTATCTTCGCTTTTATTCCATTTTTATTATTAAAATTTGTAATAAGATCAGAAAGGCTGGAAGCTCCTGAAACAGTTTGAGAATCTACCTGATTTCCATTTGAATCAAAAAACTTTACCACATATCCCACACTGGAATCAGGAGTTATAGAAGCATCTCCAGAATAAATTTGGGGTTTAATAAGTGGTTCAAGACCGGAAAGGATCCTTTTTTCTGAAGTTCCATCCCATCTAAAGGCAGGAATTATTATATTCTTAGACTTTAAAAAAGTAAGAAAGCTTTCTGTAGGGCTTGTGGGAGAGGTGCCTGTAAATTTCTCCCCGAGTTCAAATCCATATACTTCTGTCTGGTCTGGTTCAGGTCTTAACACTAAATAATTATTTTCGTCAAAATATGCCCGAATAAAAGGAAGTTTGTCTAAATAATTTACAATATTTTCCAGAGAGGTGGTATTATCTACAGAAATTTTATATCCTTTTACATTGTTATCCCAGCTAATAAGAGAAGTTATTCCTCCTCCAGAAATTTCAATATAAGCTGCTCCTTCAGAGGCTTTAGAGCGGTCTAATTCAAATTTTATAATCCCTTCATCAGTATCTATTTCTGCCTTTACTTGAGGGAAATTATTTCCAAGAAGCTCAGGAATATCAGTTATTTTGGTTCCTTCACTTAAAGTATAACTTTCAAGAGTAGTTCCAGTAGCATCTTTTATTTCTATGGTTAAATCTGAGGTTAAGGCACTCCCGCTATAATTTCCTTCCCATATTGCAATAGGAGGATAGGTATAATTTTCTCCTTTATTATCATACATTCTTACATAAAGAGCATTTATATCAAAAGTCTGCTGTTTATCAGTAGAGGTAAGAACACTGTTGCTTTTAAATATTCCTCCTGCTTGTTGTCCAAATAAAGGTTTTTCACTTCTATAACTTGAAACATCCATTTTTCCAGATGCAAGAAGCTCTGGTTTTTCTACGATTGTAGGATTTACAGAAAAGTCTGTAGGATCTGTGCCTATAAAGAAAAGATTTATACCTGTGGATAAAAGAATTCCCGAAGTATCATTAGAAAAAGCAAAAGCATAACCATCTTGAGCCTGAAAAACCAGCTTTCCCTCTCTATTAATAGCTCGGATTTCATAATTAGTTCCTGTATCAAATCCAGCCTCAGACAATGCCTGATTAATTTGATTAGTAAGTTCATCCAGAGTAGCATTTTCATCAAGATTTAAATTTACCTTTACAGGTGTAATTTTACCCGAAGGGCCTTTTACCCAGATATAAAAGAAGCCATTTCTGTTTAAATCTAAATAATAAGGCAGTTCTTTTATATATTTATTTACACTGTAAGCTCCCTCTACTTCCTTGGTGTAAAAAGTTAATCCCACTCCCTGTGTATGAAGTTCATTTACTACTTTAATAAGTTCCTCTCCAAAAAGTTTTAACTTTCCTGCGAGATTAAGCTCTGTAACTCTTCTTTGAAAAGCAGGATTATCAAAATTTCCAAATTGAAGAGTAGTGGGAGCTGAAGTAATTTTAAAACTTAGTTTACCTGATCCTCTAAATAAATCTTCTATAAAAAGTCTTCCATCTTTAATATAAGCTTTTACTGTATAATTAAATTTTTCTTCTATTTTATTCAAAAAATCTCTTATAGTGCTATCATTCTGAATAGTAAAAGTCCCTGAAATTTCATTTCCAAAATGGTCTGTGCCAGAAAAAGAAATAGTATCTCCTGCTGCAACTCCAAGGTCAGTTACAAATTTATCTCCTTCTGTAATATAGTTTCCATGGTTATTTATTACAGCTTTATTTCCAGAGACATACTCATGATTATATTCATCAGAAAGTTGTTCTAAAAGTTTTAACCATCCTCCAAGTTCTCCTGAAGAAACTATAGCACTTGTTACAGGAACTTTTTCCCCATTCCTTCCCACCCAATAAACATCAGTTCCTGAAATTTCAAGCTGCCAGTTATAATTTTTATTAACTAAATTTAATCCTTTCCCCAGAATTACATTATAGGCTCCTTCCTTGGTCTCAAAATATTGAATATTGGCTAATTGAGCCAGCTCAGACACCATCTTGTCTCTCTGATCTCTTAAATCATTAGCTGCTTTTCCTCCTGATTCTCTGGCAACAATCTGAGAATTAAGCTCAGCAATTTGAGAGCTTAATTTATTTATTCTCTCTACTAAGGTTTGTAATTCAAGCTTTATTTGATCTTCAAGGTCTTTCATTCCCTGAAATTTAGCTTTTAAAGCTTCAGCAATAAGTTTTCCGTTTTCTATTACCTGAGTTCTTGCAGCTAAATTTTCTGGATAATTAGCAAGATTCTGCCAGGCACTCCAGAAATCTCTTAAAATTTTAGCTAAACCACTGTCCTGAGTTTCATTAAAAAGACTTTCAAGAATAGTTAAACCAGATTCTTCAGCAGAAAAAAGCCCATAATCTGTTTTCTTTAAATTAATATTTCTTTCTAAAAATGCATCAAAGTAACGTATTATACTTTCAATTTTAACCCCTGTTCCTATACTTCCCACAGGAGAAGGGCTGGGAGGATAAGTGGTCTCTACTACTTTTTGTCTGGAGTAAGATTCATTATTTACATTCGCTATATTATGGCTGATCACCTGAGTTGCAGTCTGAAAAGCAAGTAAAGCATTTTTAGCAATATTTAAAGCACCTGTAAGTCCAGCCATACTTTTTCCTTTTTAAGCTGTTTTAGAAATAAGTTGAGGATTTACTCTATAAGTTCCATTTCCGCTTCCGTTTCCATTTCCGTTTCCATTGCCATTTCCATTTCCGTATGTTTCCTTACTATAAAGAAGTTCTGTCAAAAATTTGTAAGCCTCTTCAACAAAGCTTAAACCTGCTTCTATAATTAGTTTGTTTCTTTCATTAATCGCTACTATTTCTTTTAGAAGTTCCTCTTCCTCAGATGTCAAATTTTTGTCTTTCAAAAAATTGGCAAGTCTTGCCTTGTAAGAAGCCCATTTTAAAATCTCTTCTACTGCTCCGTAAATAAGAGCTCTCTTTTCTTTTTCTAAAACTTCTTTTAGTTCTAAAAGTTCCCTTCTAACCATGGCTGGCGCCTCCTGTATTTATTTATCGGCTATTTTAGTTTTACTCTTAAAATAAGGGCTTTTTAATAAATTCTTATAAAGGTAATCTCCCAAGCTTCCAGGTTGTCCAGAAATCCTTCGTGCAATTTCCTGGTAAAGAAAATCCTGGTAAAATTTTTTCTCCAAAGTTTCTGGAAAAAAATTACTCTTAATCATAGCCCTATCAAATTCTTTGAAAATTTCATGCCAAATTAAAGCCTCAAACTCAGCACAAGCTTTTTTTAAAGCTTTTTTTGGATCTTTTTTTTCAAGAAGAGTAAGCTCATTTAACTTCTGGTAATAAATTCCATAAGCCTTCATTTTTTCTCACCTTTTTAAATTATTATTAATTCTGCGTGTAATGCTCCTGCTGCTTTTATAGCTTGTAATATTGCTATTAAATCTCTGGGAGTAGCTCCTACTGCATTTAAAGCCCTTACCAGATCTCCAAGAGTGGCTCCTTCTTCCAAAATTACAATCTTAGCCTTTTGCTCTTTAGCACGAAGCTGAGTTTGAGGAACTACTGTGGTTTGTCCAGGAGATAAAGGATAGGGCTGATATACCTGAGGAGTTTCTTTAATTTCTATACTAAGATTACCATGAGCCACTGCAACCTTGGAAATTCTTACATTCTCTCCCATTATTACAGTGCCTGTTTTTTCATCTATCACCACCTTAGCAGGACTATCAGGTATAACCTCAAGAGCTCCAATTTCTCCAAGTAATTGAACGACTCTATTTTTATAAGCTGGAGGAATTTGTATTTCTATATTTCTTATATCAAGTGCTCTGGCATAATTTCCATTAAGATAAGAATTAATAGCATCTACCACTTCTGAAGTAGTGCTAAAATCTTCTGTTCTAAGAGAAATAGTAATTTTATTTAAGCTATTAAGATCCTCCATAGGGACTTCTCTTTCCACAATAGCTCCATTGGGGATCTTACCTACGGTAGGATGATTTACCTGTTTTTGAGCTCCTGCTCCTCCAGCTGCAAAACCTCCAATAGAAACTGGACCCTGGGCTAAAGCATAAACCTTTCCATCAGGACCTCTAAGAGGAGTAAGAAGTAAAGTTCCTCCTTGAAGACTTTTAGCATCTCCAATAGCTGAAACCTCTACATCTATTTTTTGACCAGGTTTTACATAAGGAGGAAGATAAGCTGTTACCATAACAGCTGCCACATTTTTAAGTTTTACCTGTGACTTAGGAACCACTATTCCAAATCTCTCAAGCATATTTACTATAGACTGAACTGTAAACTTTGTTTGATCTCCATCGCCTGTTTGTTTAAGACCAACCACAAGTCCATATCCCACTAAATAATTTCCTCTTACTCCATCCACATCCATAATATCCTTTAGTCTTACAGCCCAAGCCTGGCTGATCAACACTAAAATACTTATTAAAATCATTACCTTTCCTCTCATACTTCCCTCCCTTACACTTCCTTACACTTCTAAAATGGCCATAAAAGATTTAAAAGTCTGGTAATTATCCCTGGACCACTTGTAGCCTCGCTAAGTGGTCCTTTCCCACTATATTCTATATAAGCCTCTGCAATTTGAGTGGACAAAACAGTATTATCAGGTCCTATATCTTCAGGTCTTACAATTCCTGAAATAGTAATGTATTCCAAATCTTTATTTCTTTTTATTCTCCTTATTCCCTGAATAACTAAATTCCCATTAGGCAACACCTTTACTACTCTTGCACTTATAGTTGCAACTATTTTACTTTGTCTGGAAATCTGTCCCTGCCCTGAGGTAGAAGAAGATAAATCTCCATTAAGCATACTGCTTGCACTAAATCCAGAGGGAAACCAATTTTTCATTTTATTTTCATAACCTAAAAGATTACTTATACCTGCTGAAACAGAACTATTTTTCTTACTTTTTTGGTTCACACTATTAGAACTCTGATAATTTTCTACAATTTTTACAGTAATAATATCTCCTACAAACCTTGCCCTTCTATCTGTATAAGCATAAAGAAATCTTCCTTCTTTATAAAGTGAACCTTTGGTTAAATAGTTGGTTTCCTTTACTTCCACAGAAACATGAGGTAAAGGAGGAGGGGGCACTTTTTTAGGATTATATTCCCAGCATCCACACATAACCAATAATCCAAGCATCCAAAAATATTTTTTTATTCTCATTAGAAGATCACCTCCACTTCTTCTGAAGAAATTACTTTAGCCCATATAGTTTTTTTACTATCTATGTTTCTTACTCTTATAATCTCCCCAAGTCTTCCATTCTGGAGAGCTTTTCCTTTTGCTTTTACTATAAAATATTTTCCTCTTGCAATAATATTTACCTGCTGGTTTCTCTTTATTACAATTGGAAGATCAATATAAGACATCCTTAAAACTGTCCCTGGCTTTAAGCTAATGCGAGCCTGCTTCCCTATAGCACTTTTTTTGTCTATAATCACATCCTGAGGAAGCCTTGAAAGGGCACGAAATTCAATTCCAAGATTCTCAGCCTTAATAATTTCTTTATTTCTTATAGGTTTTATTACCACTACCACAGGAACTTTTGCCTCTACATACCCCCATAGTCTTGCAATACCTATTTGTTTATATCTCCTATTAAAAAAAGTAACTAAAATAAAGTTTGAACCTACTGAAGGAGTAGAAAGAAATTTTATTTTATAAAAAGCATTTTTGGGTATTTTTATATTCTCAGGCTCTATTCTAAATTTCTCAAGCACTATCTTTCCCTTTACCCAGGTAAGTTCTTTTTTAATTTCTTTTAAAAAAAGGTTTTTAAAGTCATTATAAGTATAAAAAGAAGCTGAACTTGCATTAAAAGGTATTAAAAAGAGAATTAAAATAGTTAAAAGCACTACCTTACGCATTTTTTACACCTCTTACCTTTTTAAATTATTTGCCATCTCAAGAAGTTGATCAGCAGTAATAACTCCTTTAGAATTGGATTCATAAGCTCTTTGAGTAATAATCATCTTTACCATCTCTTCTACAATATCCACATTGGACATTTCTAAATAACCCTGAGCAATGGTGCCAAATCCATTCTGACCTGGATTTCCTTCAATTACATCACCTGCTGCATCTGTAGCTTTAAAAAGATTTCTTCCCACTGCATAAAGTCCTGCAGGGTTAGGAAAGTCATATAAAGTAAGTTGGGATTGGGCTAAGGTTTCTCCATTAGGACCCAAGGCTGTAATTATTCCATCGGGGGTAATTTCAATTCTTACAGTTCCTTGAGGCACAGCAAATTCTGGCTGAAGCCTTGCTCCATCAGGAGTAACTATGTATCCATCTCTATCAAGCTTAAAATTTCCTGCTCTTGTGTAATATTCCTCTCCACCCATTACTACTTTAAAAAATCCTCTTCCTTCTATAGCCCAGTCAAGTTCCTGATTAGTCTGCTGGAACTCTCCCTGTGTAAACATTTTAGCTACCGCAACGGGTCGCACTCCAAGACCTATTTGCATTCCAACAGGAACCTGGGTTCCATCAGCAGTTAAGGCTCCTGCAAGCTTGAGATTTTGATAAAATAGATCCTCAAAATCCACCCTGCTTTTCTTAAATCCAGGAGTATTCACATTAGCAAGATTATTAGCTATTACATCTAATTGAAGCTGTTGCCCTTGCATTCCTGTGGCTGCACTCCATAAAGCCCTTATCATCTTTAACCTCCTTATCTATTTGCAGTATTTATAAGTTTTTCTGTAGCCTCATCCCAGCCCTGAATAAATTTCTGGACCGATTGAAAGTTCCTCTGAATTTCTATTAAATTCACCATCTCCCGAATAGGACTCACATTGGACTCTTCCACAAAACCTTGTTTTATCTCATAGTTAGTAGCAGGTTTTTCTTGAGCCCCCTCAGAAATATACAAATTTTCTCCTAATTTTTTCAGTTTCTTAACATCATCAAAGGTAACCACATCAAGCTTACCTATCTGAGTTCCATCTATAGAAAGAATACCCTCAGGAGATACCTGAAGTCTTAAATTTTCCATAGTAATAAGTCCACCTTTTGCCATTCCAGGATCTATTACAATAGGAGCTCCATTGGCAAGCACAGGGTATCCATCAGGTGTTACCAGTCTCCTCTGAGAATCGAGAGTAAAATTTCCTGCTCTGGTATAAGCTATCCCATGAGGAGTTTGAACCTTAAAAAATCCCTCTCCCACTATAGCAAAATGTAATGGATTGCCTGTGGGTTCTAATGTTCCCTGCTTCATTACTGTATAAGGAACCGTCTCTTTAAATACTCTCATATATTTTGGACCTATTTTTTTCATAAGAACTTCTCTAAAAGTAAGCCTATCTGCCTTATAACCAGGTGTATCTACATTAGCTAAGTTGTTAGTAGTTACAGTAAGTTTCCTTTCAAGTAAGTCAGCAGCTTCTAAAGCTTCAAGTAAACCCAGTTGTGGATTTATCCTAAGTCCTTTCATCTTACACCTCGCTTTTTCTTTACAGTTTTTATTTCAAAATATATGCCAATATAAAATCTATTCTTTTACAAATAAATAAAGCTTCTCTGTGTGGATTATTTAGAAGGGGTAATTAGGAAAATTTAAAAATTAGGAAATAAATTCCTTTAAAGGAGGAAAATTTTTCTTTGTCAAAAGTTTGACAAGTGTCGTTTTTCAGATAAGCTTTTAGAGAAAGTTTTTACACTAAAAAAATGCTCCAATTTGAAAGTTGAAATTACTGGCATCTTCTCCTGGTTTTCTATCTATATTAAAGCCCCATTCCATTCTTATTGGTCCAAGAGGAGAAAACCATCTTATTCCAAAACCAACACTTTTTTTAAGCTCAGAGGTTTTAAATCCTGTATTTTTATCCCAGGCAGTTCCTATGTCAAAAAATATTACACCAGCAAGTTGAATATCTTTTACAAGTGGAAAAATAGTTTCGGCTTGAAAATAAGCCATCCTGGTGCCACCTATCTTTTCCCCTGTTTCAGGATCTATAGGAGAAATATATCCATATTCATACCCTCTTACAGAATTTATCCCACCAAGAAAATATCTTTCATACACTGGAATTTTATAATCTTTCCCTTCAGTAATATACCCATAACCCAGTTTTAAATGTCCTATCACTTTGGTGGAGATAAGAGGCACATATAGATGATGAAGTCCATCTATTTTAACATAATGGCTCTCTCCTCCAAAAAGACTTTGAGCATACTCAATATCTATACTATGATACCATCCTTTAGTAGGAAGAAAAAACCTATTCCTGGAGTCATAATCTCCTCCTATTTGAAAAGCACTTGTAATGTTAATGTCCTTGGATTCTAAAATGACTTTACTTACATTCTCACCAAGATCTTTTAGTTTGGTATCATCGTATCTATACCTTATATAACCATAAACCTTGGAAGAAAAATTGTATCCTATTTTAATAGATCCGCCTTTACTGTTTTTAGTAAAATCAGTGTATTGAATTTCGTAATTATAAAGAGACCATCCAAAACTATACGGAGTATCTCTAAAATAAGGATCAAAAAAATTTAAAGAATACCTGTTACTTCTTGCTCCAAGTCTGGCAGAAATATTTACTCTTTGTCCTTTACCTAAGAAGTTTCTTTCTGTTACATCCACCATCATTACGAATTTATCATAAGAGCTATAACCTCCTCCTACTGCAAAAGAACCCGTAAGCATTTCCTTAACTTTTACTTTTAAATTTAACTCATTCTCCTTAGCTGCCTTTTCTTTTTGTATTTCTACCTTCTCAAAAAAACCCAATCTTCTAAGATACATTTCACTTTCTTCCAGTCTTCTGGCACTGTAAGGCCAGCCTTCAGCGAGTCTTATTTGTCTTCTAATTACCTTATCTCTGGTCTTAGTATTTCCTACTATTTCAATCCTTCTTATATAAACCACAGGTCCTTTATTAACTTTAAAGTTAATATCTACTAATCTTTTTTTAGGATCTTTCTTTATCTCTGTATCTACCTTTGCATAAGCATAACCATAATCCGAAAAAAGATGGGTAAGAATACTTTCATCTTCCCTCAAGGTCTGTAAACTAATTATTTTCCCTGGTTTGCATTGTAATTTTTTATAAATTTTATCTTCTGGAAACAAATCCTGTTCTACCTTTACTTTTCCTATCCTGTACTGAGGTCCTTCTTCTATGGGAATTTTTATAGTAACCCAGACTTTTTTCTTCTTTTTCTCTTCTTTTACAATAGGCTCGCCCACTTTAGCATCTATGTATCCATGATTTTTATAGAAAGTTTCTATTCTTCCTAAATCTCTATAAAGGAAAATAACATTATAAACTCCAGGCTCTACAATCGGCTCAGGTTTAAAAAGCGCCTTAAAATATTTCCAAAATTTTTTTAAAAAAGAAAACCTGGTTTTTTCAGAAATAGAAAGAAGTTTTTTTAGTTGTTTGTCTGAGAAAGCTTTATTTCCTATGAATTCTATCTTTTTTATGTATTTTTTCTTTCCTTCTTTTATGTTAAAAATAAGTTTTATCTGTGTTGGAGAAACCTTTTTAGAAGAAATAGTAACCTCTGTCTCAGTATAACCTAACTGTTCATAATAGTCTTTTATATTTTCTATAGCCTTATCAAGTTCCTTTGGGGTAACAATACTATCTTCTTCTATATTTACTATTTTCAAAAGATCATCTGATTTTACCTCTTTGTTTCCTTTAAAAACTATCTCCTTTACAGATGGGCTCTCCTTAACCTCAAAAGTAACTATTACTCCTCTTGTGCCTTTGTCCAGTTTAACCTCTACATTTTCAAAATAACCCATTCTATAAATAGCCTTAAGATCCTCATCCAGCTTTTTGTAATCTAAAATATCTCCTGGTTTTGTGCTAATTTTTAAAAAAATTGAGTCTTCTCCGATCCTTAAATTACCAGAAACTCTAACTTCTTCTATTATCTTTTTTTTCCCTAAAATACTTGCTAAAATATTAGTAGTCTTCTGAACTTGTTGAAAAAGTTCATCCTTTTTTCCAGAAACATAAAAATAATAAGGCTTGCTTCTATTAGATAAGATTAATTTCCACTCAAAGCTCACCTCATCGCCTATTAATATAGCTTTAAATTCAGCTATCCCCTTATAGGCACCTGACTTTAGTAAAGTTTGTGCTTCTTTTGAAGATAAAGGTTCTTCTTTAAGTTGAATTCCTTCCTTGGAAAGCTGCTCTTTTAATTTTTCCAGATAAAGTTTAAGAAGATCTTTTTGAGAAGATTCTCCGTAAATTTTAGTGGAATATATAAGAAAGTTGTAATTTTCTGCAAATAAAAATCCTGCTTTAAATAACAATAAGCAAAAAATTCCTATAAAAATAAATACAATCTTTTTCAAAGCTTGAGACCCTTTACTGAAGTTGTTCCTCCAATTTTACCAGAAAACCATTTTTTATCAAAAAGATTTTATCCATCAATTTAGCAAGCTCCCAGTTATGAGTTACCATTACTATGGAAGTTCCGAAAACTTTATTTATCATTAAAAAAGTATTTACTACTTCTCTGGCACTTTCTGGATCCAGATTTCCTGTAGGTTCATCTGCAAGAAGAAGCGGGGGATTTAAAAACAAAGCCCTTGCAATAGCTACCCTCTGTCTCTCTCCTCCTGAGAGAGAAGATGGTTTATAATTCTCTCTTTCAAGAAGCTGCAGTTTTTTAAGTAATTCTTTTCCTCTTTTAATACAATCTTTTAACTTCCATCCACAAATTAAGCCTGGTAAAATAACATTTTCCATTACACTAAATTCTGGAATTAAATAATGAAGCTGAAAAATAAAACCTATTTTTTCTCTTCTCAGCATAAGAAGCTCTTCTTCTTTTTCCCAGTCAAGTCTTTTTCCAAAAAAATAAATGTCTCCAGAACTGGGTTTATCAAGTGTGCCTATGATATTAAGAAGCGTAGTTTTTCCTATTCCAGAAGGTCCTACTATAGCTATTTTTTCACCTTCATAAATCTGAAGGTCTATTTTTTTCAATATTTCCAATTCTCCCTCTGAAGAGGGATACTTTTTTGAAATACCTTTAAGTTCCACTAAAATTTTTTTATCCATGCCTTAAAATCTCAGCAGGCACTATTTCAGAAGCTTTTTTTGCAGGATAAAGGCAGGCTAAAATACTTATAATTATTGCAACTACACTAATTACCACAATATCAAAAAATTCAAGAGCAACAGGCATGTATTCCACAGGATAAACCTCACTGGGTAGCTTTATTACAGGATAGTGAGAAAGGAAAACACATATTCCACATCCTAAAATCAGTCCTGCTCCTACTCCTATTAAAGATAAAATAAACCCGCAGAAAAAGAAAATTTTTAAAATGCTTTTTGAAGAAACCCCCAATGCCCTTAAAATTGCGATATCCATTTTTTTCTCAGAGACAAGCATAGTCATAGCAGCAATAATGGTAAACAAAGATACTGTAATCATAAGAGTAAGCACTATAAAAAGCCCAAGTTTTTCCATTTTTAAAGCTGCAAAGAGATTTCTGTTCCATTCCTGCCAGTCAAGTATAGTAGTATAAAAACCCAAAGAAGAAAGGAGTTTAGTCTTATAAAAATGAGACTTAAAAGGATCTTTAAGCTTTATTTCTATAGAATAATAGCGTGGTTTAAACTTTTTTAAAAATAAAGAAAAAGAGGTAAATAGTAGATTCATGTCATAGTCATATACTCCTGTTTCAAACACTCCAGCTATTTTAAATGTGGTTATTTTTGGAAAAAAACCAAAAGGAGTATAAATACCCTGAGCACTTAAAAATTTTATTTTTTCTCCAAGATATAAACCCAATCTGTCTTTAAGTTTTTTTCCTATAATTACAGGCAAAGAACTATCAACAAGTTTTTTAAAAGCCTCTGAATTTATTTTAAGTTCTATAAAACCCTTCTCTTTTTTCATTTCTTTTAAAGAAGTGCCTTTTAAAATTATTCCTATAGGCTCTCCTTCAGGTAGTATTAATCCTTGTAAAGTAGCTGTTTCCTGAATAGTAAGTATCTCCTTTTCAGGTATTTGTTTTTTTATTATTTTTAAAACCCTGGATTTAAGTGAAGGGTCAGAAAAGTTTATACTAATATGAGGATTGAGGCTTAAAATTTTTTCAGTTACAGCCTCTTTAAACCCTGTCATTACTGCATTTACAACAGTTAAAGCACCTACACTTAAAGTAACTCCTATAATAGCTATAAAAGAAATTATTCCTGTAAACCTTTCTCTTTTGGGAGAAAAGATATATTTTAAGGCAACCCAGAATTCCCAGGAAAAATCCGGCTTTACAAAAGACATTTTATAAATCTTCTTTTTTTCTTAAATGTGGGAATAAAATAACCTCTCGGATAGAGGGGCTATCTGTAAAAATCATCACCACTCTATCAATACCTATTCCTTCTCCTGCACAGGGAGGCATTCCGTATTCCAGAGCCCTTATAAAATCTTCATCTATTTCTGGCGGGATTTCCTCATCTACTTCCCTTAATTTTAATTGCTCCTCAAAGCGTTTTCTCTGATCTCTTGGATCGTTTAACTCAGAAAAGGCATTAGCTACCTCTTTACCAGCTATATAAAGCTCAAATCTGTCTGCAAATTCTGGATTTTCATCATTTCTTCTGGCAAGAGGAGAAACTTCTATAGGAAATTTAATCACAAAGGTAGGTTGAATAAGCTTTGGCTCAACCAGTTCTTCAAAAAGTTTGGTCCACCATTTACCAATGCGAGGATCTTTTAAATTAAGCTCTATATTTTTCTCTTTGGCAAAATTTATAAGTTTTTCTTTATTATGAAGCACTTCTTCTGGAATGCCTCCAATTTTTACAAGTGCCTCCAGAAACTCTACCCTTCTCCAAGGAGGGGTAAAGTCTATCTCCTCACCCTGATAAACAATCTTTGGGGTGCCTTTAATCTCCATAGCCAGCCCGTAAAAAAGCTCCTCTGTTCTTTTTATCAGATCCTCATAAGTTGCATAAGCCTCATAAAATTCCAGCATGGTAAATTCAGGATTATGTCTGCTTGAAACCCCTTCATTTCTGAAATTCCTATTCAACTCAAAAACTTTTTCAAAACCCCCTACAATAAGTCTTTTTAAATAAAGCTCAGGAGCTATTCTAAGGTAAAGGTTCATATCCAAAGCATTGTGATAAGTAATAAAAGGTCTTGCTGCTGCTCCTCCTGCAATAGGATGCATCATAGGAGTCTCAACTTCTAAAAAACCCTCTGAAATCAAATAATCCCTAATATACTGAATAATTTGAGTCCGAGTTCTGAAAATCTCTCTCACCTTGGGATTCATAATCAGGTCAACATAACGCATTCTATATCTCAATTCTGTATCTTTAAGACCATGATATTTCTCAGGAAGAGGTCTTAGTGCTTTTGTGAGAAGCTTAAATTCCTTAACAAGAATAGTAATTTCACCTGTTTTAGTTTTTATTAGCCTGCCTTTAATTCCTATAATATCTCCTATATCTACAAATTTCTTAAAAAATTTAAAATCCTCTGAAGAAATCTCTGATTTAGCTAACAGGATCTGAATCCTATCAGTCTCATCCTGAATATGCGCAAATATAAGCTTTCCCATTTCTCTTTTAGACATAAGTCTTCCAGCAAGGACAAACTCCTCTTGCTTTTTTTCCAGTTCCTCTATAGAGGAATCTTTATAAATTTCTTTAATATATTTAGCTTTATCCTTAGGACGAAAATCATTAGGATAAGTCTTTATTCCCATCTCCTCTATTTTCTTCAGCTTTTCAAACCTTACCTTTATCACCTGAGACTCTTCTACCATTTTCTCTATCTCCTCCTGCAAGATTAAAATTTTTCCCTATTTTATTACGAAAATCTCTTTTTCCAAGAGAATTTTTATCAGCACTTTGTTATTTCGTTTATAAAAATTTTATTCTATCTTTTCTTCCTTAGCTCTGGGATGTGCTTTAAGATAGACTTTTAAAAGATATTCGTAATTTACTTTAGTATAAATTTCTGTGGTTGCCAGAGAAGAGTGCCCAAGCATTTCCTGAATATTTCGGAGGTCTGCCCCAGCATTTAAAAGATGAGTAGCAAAGGCATGTCTTAAAATGTGAGGATGTAAATAGGAAAGTCCTGCCTTTTTCCCGAGTTCTTTTATAATATAAAAAATTCCTCTCTCTGTAAGTTTCTCTCCTTTAAAATTTAAAAATAAAAAAGAGGTTTCTTTGCCGTATTTAGCAAGAATTTTTTCCCGAACTTTTAAATATTCTTTTAAAGCACTTAAAGCCTTTTTTCCAAAAGGAACTATTCTTTCCTTTCTTCCTTTACCAAGCACCCTTACGATCTGAAGCTGAAAATTTATTCTGTCAATAGTCAGGTTGGCTATTTCACTAACTCTCAAACCACAGCCATAAGCAAGTTCTAATAAAGCCCTATTCCTTATAGTTAAAAAATCTTCTTTTTTTATTTCAATTCCTTCTATAAAATTGTTTATCTCCTCCTCCGTGGGAACAAATGGTATATTTTTAGGAAGTTTGGGATTGGATAAATAAACAATTAAATTTTTTTTAAGTTTTTTGTTTTTTAAAAGATAGCGAAAAAAACTTCTAATGCTACTAAGTTTTCTTGCTATAGTGGTTGCCTTTTTTCCTTTTTTCTTTAAAGAAAACAAGTAATATCTTAAGTGATAAGGCTCAAGCCTTTCTAAATCACTTATTCCTTGAGAGTTCAAAAAGTCTAAGAATTCTTCTAAGTCTTTAGAATAACTCTTTAAAGTATTTGGAGAGCTTTGTTTTTCTGTGGATAAGTAATTTAAGAATTCTTTTAAAAGTGCTTTCATTTATAAAAGCTGTTTTATTTTTTTATTTTAATTCATTTTATCTACACATAAAGCCTATTTTGAAGCTTTATTTCTCTAAAAAATAGCTATCAAACGGTAAAATTTTTATCCTTATATTCTGGATTTTAATAAAATATTAAATTCTCTAAAAAAATTTTCAATTAAACTTTTTTAGCTTCAACTTAAGGCTATTTATTAGTGTTACTTCTGCATAAGAACTTTTTGAATGAAAAGTTCTACTAATTTTTCGTCAAGTTTACCTGCTTTAGCTTCTTTTCTCAAAATTTCTATTGCTTTTTCCATA
>CAZQIW010000014.1:0-19594 GCA_964593845.1 uncultured Thermodesulfatator sp.
ACTGAGGGTGTTTAAAAAATAAATTTTGCTTGTTTTTCAATACTTTAAAGATTGTCAATTTAAATAAAAATGCTTTATTTTAAAGTATGAAGGCAAAATGGTTAAATTTCAAAAAAGTTTTACACCTAATAGAAACTTACATGCGCCAAAGAGGAAAACTTTTAATCCGGTCTTTAACTCCTCCTAAAATTAAAAAAGGAAGACCTAAAAAATATCCAGATGAAATAATTTTAACTATGCTATTTCTTCAAATAGCATGGAAACTTTCCTTCAGAGATGTTGAACTCTTTGCCGCTTCTATCTTTGAAAGAAAAAATATACCAGATTTCTCAACATATTATTATAGATTAAAACAAATTCCCTTGCTCTTGCTTATAGATTTCATTAGTTTTCTTTCTAATAACCTTTTAAAGAAATATTACAAAGAGATAGCTTTAATTATCATAGACGGAACAGGTTTTAAGTATAATGAGCTTTATCCTTTAAAGATTTTGAGAGGCAAAGAGATAAAGGAGATAAAGAGCCATGTTAAAGTAGTAGCGTTAAGTGTCCATTTAAAGAATGGGAAGAGATTTATTCTTAGAGTTGCTGCAGGAGGGAGTTATGCCAGCGAAGTGAAGCTTGGGAGGGAGATTTTAAAGTGGATAGTTTCAGATGGTTTTATCAGGGAAGTTTTGAGAAATAAACCATTTTTAGGGGATAAAGCTTACGACAGTATAGAGTTTATTAAGGAGTTGGTTAATTTAGGATTTAGACCATATATAAGAGTAAGAGAGACATTTCGGAAAGGTATTAAATCAGGGATAAGGAAGTTGTGCAAGGAGCTTATAAAGAGGGATAGGATTTACAGGGAGCGAGGGAGGATAGAGAGTATATTTGGGGAGTTGAAACAGGATTTAGGGAGTTATGAGAGGACGAAGAATTTTAAGATTGCAGAGTTATTTGTGATGGCGAAGTTTGTTCTTTTTAATCTGTGGTTTCTTAGTTTGTTAGAGAAATTTTTAAAAAATTTTTACCTTAGAAAAGTGCAGGAAACATGGAGCTTTTTTGTATATTTAGTGAATTCTTGTTCAGTTTACTGGTTATTAATTTTTGTGAATATTTTTCAAACAGCCTCAGATTATCCACAAAAAATTCTCCAAAAAAATTTTAGGGAAGGTTTTTAGCAAATAAAAAAAAGAAATTCAAAAACAAAAGTTAGCTTACTTTAATATCCTCAAACTCTTTTTTCAAACCTCTGGATAATAATCTCTTTAAGCACATTTCTGGGGTTTCGTCTTCGTAAATTACTTTATATACTTCTTTGCAGATAGGCATTTCTACCTGATGTATTTGCGCAAGTTTTTTTACCACCTTGCAGGTCTTTACTCCCTCTGCTACCTGCCTTAAATCCTCTAAAATTTCATCAAGCTTCTCACCTTTTCCAAGCTTATATCCCACCTGATAATTTCTTGAAAGAGCTCCTGTGCAGGTAAGCATAAGATCTCCTAAGCCAGCAAGTCCATAAAAAGTATATAATTTTCCTCCCAGCTTTGTGCCCAGACGAATTATTTCTATAAGCCCTCTCGTAATAAGAGCTGCTCTGGCATTAAGCCCCAGCTCTAAGCCATCACTTATTCCAGAAGCAATAGCTATAACATTCTTTAAAGCTCCTGCTATCTCCACTCCCAAGGGATCATCACTTCTGTAAACCCTGAAATAAGGAAGAGCTATAAGTTCCTGAATTTTCTTAGTAGCCTCCTGATCCTCTCCTGCAAGCACCACTGCTGTGGGAAGCCTACGAGCTACTTCTTTAGCAAAAGAAGGTCCTCCAAGAACAAAAATCTTACAGCTCTGAGGAAGATTTTCTCTTAAAATAGTTAAAGGAGTTTTTTCAGTCTCAAAATCTATACCTTTTATTCCAGAAATATGATAAGGTATTTTTTCTACAAATCTCTTAAGCTTCTCTACAGTTTCACGCAGTGCAAAAGAAGGGATAACCCAAAAAACAATCTCAGCTCCTTTAAAAGCTTCCTCTGGCTCTAAGGTAGCCTTTAAATGTTCTGGAAGTTTTATCCCTGGTAGATAAAAAGGGTTCTCCTTTTCTTGATTTATAGCTTCACAAACAGCTTCCCTTCTAACCAGAATATAAACATTTAGTCCTTTTTCAGCCAAAATCTTTGCCAAAGCTGTTCCCCAGCTACCTCCTCCAATAACTGTAATTTTCTCCATCTTCTCACTCTCTATGGTATTAAATATTTTTGCATTTTTTTAGGAACCCACCATTCTTCTATATTATAACTTATTCCAATAGCTGTTGGTTTAATACCGTGAAATCTTTTATGTATGGCTTCTAAGGTCATAGGGATGTATAAAAAAGTATAAGGCTGATCCTCTGCCAAAATTTCCTGCACCTTATAATAAATCTTTTTCCTCTTTTTCTGATCCAGAGTATAGCGTCCCTCTTCTAAAAGTTTATCAAGTTCTGGATTGGAATATCCTACGAAATTAAGCCCTGGAGGCTTTATTTTAGAGGAGTGAAAAATATCGTAAAGATCAGGATCTGGACCTGTAACCCAGCCCAGGATAACTGCTTCAAACCTGCGAGTATCAATAAACTGATGTATAAGAGTTGTCCACTCTACAACCCTTATTTTCATTTTTATACCAATTTGAGAAAGTTCTCTCTGAATAATTTGAGCTGCAAGAAGCCTTGCAAGATTGCCCTGGTTTACAAGCACTGTAAATTCAAAGGGTTGTCCATCTTTCTCTAAGAGCCCATTCTTTCCTTTTTTAAACCCTGCCTGATATAGAAGCTCTAAGGCTTTTTGAGGATTATAAGGACATGTTTCCTCTATGGCTTTGTTGTAATACCAGGCACCAGGTTTGTAAGGACCATAGGCTGGTATTCCCTGCCCGAGGAGTGCTCCTTTTATTATCTCCTCCTTGTTGATAGCATAACAAAGGGCTTTTCTCACCAGTTTGTTTTTAAAAAGAGGATGTTTTAAGTTATAGCCAAGATATGTAAAAGAAAAAGAAGGATATTTGTATATGTAAAACTCCTTTTTTAAATCCTTTTCCCGCTGTAACTTTAAATACTGAAGGGGAGTGAGGGAAATCCAGTCCACTCCTCCGCTTCTTAGCTCCATAAAAAGAGTGGAAGGATCAGGAATAATTCTATAAATAATGTAATTAAGATAAGGTCTGCCTTTATAATAAAGAGGGTTGTATTTTAAAACTATTTGCTGCTGAGGAGTCCATTTTTCCAGTATAAAAGGACCATTTCCTATGGGCTTTCTTCCAAAAACATTTCTTAAATAATCTAAGCTTTTTCCTTCTAAAATATGCTTGGGCAGAACTACTAAATTCCCCCAGGAAGCCAGAGCCAAAGCAAAGGGTTTTTTATAAGTTACTCTAAAAGTATAGCGATCTAAAATTTCAAACTTTTTCACTTCTAAAAAATCACTGGCATAGGGAGAAGGAATCTGCGGATTAGTAATCAGCTTATAACCAAAGTAAATATCCTCGGCTGTAACCTCTTTTCCATCAGACCACTTAACGCCTTTTTTTAAATGAAAAGTTATGCTTTTTTGATTAGGAGAAATTTCAAAGCTTTCAGCAAGTTCTCCTACTATTTTAAGCTCTGGATTATACTTTACCAACCCTAAAAAAATAAGGCTTGCTACTTCATGGCTTATAGCATCACTTGCTATCATAGGAACAAATAAACTTGCATCTGCAGTAATACCTACTACCAAAGCATCTCCATACTGGGGTTTAATTTGAGAATTATTATTTTCCTGAGAATAAGAAAAAGAAAAAAGTATTACCAAAAGCAGAATTAAAAAGCTTGCTAAGCGAAAAATTTTTCTCATTCTAATTTTGAACATTTTTTTCTTTATCAGGTCTATAAATTACAGCAAGTGTTCTACTTATTACTATTGCTACAATTCCTAAACTCCACAACAGCACTTCTAAGGCTTGAATCTTTGCTTCAAATACATGAATCATAAACTCTCTGATTATAAAAGCTAATAATACTTCTAAAAGAATTTCTATCCTTACCCTTTCGTGTTCAAAATAATCCACAAAAGCTCGTATTAGCTCAAGAACTACTATTAAAGATAATACATTCGTTACCAATTCTTTAAAACTCAATCTTACAGTGCTTTCTGTAAAGGTTAAGCTTAGTTTTGCAATAGTTTTCCAAATTCCTACTCCTAAGCTAAAAATCAGGATTAAAATAGCTATGTTAAAAGCTATGTGAATAATTGCAGTGTAAGTGTATAACACAGGTTGTTCCAATTTTTTTAGTTTTTGTATTAAATTGTTTTCTTTATCCATCCTTTAACCCCACTTTATATAAAGGTTCATAAATTGGTCCTTTAGGAGTAAGAGTGCTTTTAAAAAAGGTTAATTCCTTTACTAAAAAATTAAAACCTTTTAAACCTTCTGCTTCCTGTGAGATCTTGTTAAAAAATTCTTTAAAGTCTCCTTTATTTCCCAGATTTTTTATTCTAAAAAGGGTTATATGAGGATGAAATTTCTCTTTGCTGTCAGAAATTTTTAACTTTTTGAAAACTTTTTCTAACCCCTGATAAAGATTGAATAGTTGCTGAGTTTCAAGTTTTAACCCTATCCATACAACCCTTGGCATCCCTTTTTCTGAAAAATAGCCTGTGGTATCTATAGTTAACTTAAAATTAACATATTCTTTTACCACTTTTTCACTTTCTTTAAAAATTTTTTTTAGAAAATTTTCAGAAATGTCTCCAAAAAATTTTAAAGTTATATGAAAATTAGGCTCTTCTACCCATTTTATTTTTAAAGAAGATGGAGGAGTAATATAACTAAGCTGATATAATTTTTTCTTTAATTCCGCAGGCAAATCTATAGCTAAAAAAGCTCTCACCATAAAGAAGCTCCCTCCTTAAAATATCAAGAGCTGTATAACTTGCCATTGTTTGGATTTCTTTACGACTTCCTGAAAATATAAATTTAAAAGATTTTACTTTATTTTTAAAAGCAAACCCTATGTAAACTGTGCCAACAGGATTATCAGGAGTTCCTCCTGTTGGTCCTGCAAAACCAGTAATTCCCAAGGCATAACTTACACCAACTTTTCTTTTAACCCCTTCTGCCATCTCAAAAGCTACTTCATAACTTACAACTCCAAATTTTTCAATTGTGGCTGGATTGACTCCTAAGAGTTCTATCTTGCTCTCAGGGCTATAAGTGACAAAGCCTCTTTCAAAATAAGCAGAACTTCCTGAAACAGAGGTAATTAATGAAGATAAAAGTCCTCCTGTGCAGGACTCAGCTACAGCTATGCTTTCTTTTTTCTCAGTTAATAATTTCCCTATAACCCAGGGCATTCCTTCATCTTCTTCACTTATAAGCTGAACTCTAAATTTTTTCTTAATTTTACAAACTGCTTCCTCTAAAACTTGTGAATTATTCCCCTGTAAAATCAATTTAACCTCTGGAAACACAGGATAATATCCTATTTTTACAGAGGAATCACCAGCAAAGGCACTTTTTATAAACTGATTAAGATCCGTTTCATTAATATCAAAAAATCTTAAAGTTTTTATAAAATAATTTTCTGTTTGTTTGGTTTCTTTTAAAAGCATAGGGATAACTTCCTTTTTTAACAACTGACTAAACTGCTGAGGAATGCCTGGAAGTAAAAAAATAAATTTGTTATTTACTTTCAAATAATAACCAGCAGAAGAAAAATCCTTAGAAAGAGGAATAGCACCTTCTGGAAGGAAAGCCATTTTTATAGCTATTTCTTGAGAAGTTGTATATTCCTTAGAGTGCTTAATAGCTGAAGAAAATTCAGGATGTTCTTTTAAAGGAAGCATAAAAGCCTTGGCTACTGCTAAATTGGTAAGATCATCATCTGTTGGACCAAGTCCCCCAGAAACTATTAGAAATTCATATTTTTCTGCCAGAGTTTTTAAATATTCTATAATAAGATTTACTTTATCTGGAAGAACAACAATCTCCTCTATTTCAAATCCATTAGCTGTTAACTCACGGGTTGCTGTAAGGCTATTGATATTTTCTATTGCTCCAGAAATAAGTTCATTTCCTATAAAAAGAAGAGCTCCCTTCATTATAAAAGTAAGTTTATATCAAACCATGAGTTTTGACAAGATAAGAAAGAATTGTAACTAAAATATTTGTAAAAACTCCAGCTAAAAGGTCATCCACCATTATACCCCATCCACCTGAAAGTTTTTCCAATTTTTTCAAAGGAAAAGGTTTGGAAATATCTATTATCCTGAAAAGAACAAAAGCCAAAAAATATTCCAGAATAGTAATTTTCCCGAGCAAACTTACCCACATTCCTGCTATTTCGTCTATAACAACTATATCTGGATCCTTATTTCCTAAAATTTTACTTGCAAAATGGCTGCTTATTACTCCTAAAATACTTATAAGTAAAATTATTATCAATTGTGCGAATAAACTTAAATGTTTCAAAAACCAAAAAATTATTAAACCTTCTAATGCTCCAAAAGTTCCAGGGCACAGAGGTAAAAACCCTATTAAAGCACCAGAAGAAACAAATAGCCAGAAAAAATTTTTATCAAATTCGCTAAAATGGAAAATTTTTAATTTCTTTATAAAACTCATCGTATTTCTCCATAGTAATTAAAGTTCTTAATTTCCACAGATAAAGCTCTATTTTTAGCCTTTCTTCTCCCTTTTTTTTAGAAAGAAGGGGTTTAACTTTTTTAACTAAAGCATTATACTTTTCCCAGGCATCCTTTTCCAGCTTCTCTCTATATGTTTCTATTTTTTCTAATAGTTTTTTTGCTTCTGGATAAAGCTTTTCCAGCTCTTTTTTAGCAGATTTATAGTATTTACTCTGGTATAATTCTTTAACTTTCTCCCAGTTTTCTATAATTCTGTTATATTCTTCTTTATATACCTCTTCTGTTCTATAAAGTTTTAGTTTATCTATTACCTCTTTTGTGGCATTATAGAGTTTCTCAGGAGCAGCAGGCAAAGAAATATATTTATTAATAAACGGTATATGGCTTAAAGTTACCTTGGCTTTTTCTACAGTGGTTTCTTTTATATTATTGAAAGTAGTAGAGATTCTTTTTTTAAAGTCCTTTAAATTACAGGAGGCAAAAAAAAGGGTAAGGATTAAGATAAAGGCAATCTTTTTAATACTTAGTCCTCCCCTGCAGCTATTTCAGTTAAAAATGCTAATCTTTCTCTTGGTCCTATTACAATTAAAATGTCACCTGAATTAATAACAGTGCGAGCTGAAGGATTGAATTCCATTCTTCCATCTGCTCTTTTTATTCCCACAATTATAACTCCCAGATCTTTTCCTATACCAGCTTCTCCAAGGCTTTTTCCTACAAAGGATGCCTTAGAGGAAACCTCTATCTCCTCTATCTGAATATCCAGATACTCTGATCTTGTGACAAATTCTAAAAAGTCCACTACATTTGGTCTGAGAAGGGTTTGAGCTATTCTTAAGCCACCTATATGATAGGGACACACCACTCTATCTGCACCAGCTATTTTTAATTTATTTTTTGCCTCTTCTTCAGCAGCTCGGGCTACAATAAAAAGCTTAGGATTCATAGCTCTTGCACTTAAAACTACATACAAGTTCTCTGCATCTGTAGATAGCACTGAAACAATACCTTTTGCTCTTTCAATCCCTGCTTCTTTAAGAATTTCATCTTTCGTAGCATCTCCTATTATATACAAAATATCTTCTCGTTCTTTAAGCATTTCTTCGTTTTTATCCACAACTACAAACGGAACATTATTAGTTTTTAGTTCTTCACATATAATTTCTCCCATCCTTCCATAACCACATACAATATAATGATTAGAAAGTTTTTTAATCCCTTTTCGCATTCTTCTTTTTTTAAATATTTCTTTTATTTCTCCTTCTACAAGAATTTGGGCTCCTACAGTAGCTGCATAAGTAAATACTCCAAACCCGCAAAAAATAAGAATAATAGTAAAAACTTTACCTTCTGAACTAAGCGTGGTTACTTCCCTAAAACCTACAGTAGCAACTGTAATTACAGTCATATAAAGAGCATCTAAAACATTTATACCCTCAATAAGCATATATCCTATAGTGCCAAAAGCCAACACTGAAAGAATAAGAATTGAAATAATAAGAAGTTTCCTCTTTATTTTTAATTCTAACTCCATAAAAATCAAAAAAATTTTTTATTCTTAACTAAATTTTAACATAGTTCTATTCTTGAAGCAAGTTTATGTATTTTTTCTAAAAGTCGTATATCTTTTTAAGTTTTTCCTTAAAATTTTCATACACTTTATTAAAAAATTCCAGAAAAGGACCTTCTTTTATTTTATGATAAAGTGCTTTAGCAGTTTCTTCATCATATACATGGACTAAAAGATTTCTCAAGCGAATAATTTCCCCTGCAATTTCTTCATCCTCTGGAGAAAGAATCCCTTCTTTTAAAAGTCCTTCAAAGCAAGTTCTGGGAGAATAACATTCCACTCCTTGCTCCCTAAGATAACTTTGGGCTAATTGCCAGAGGGCTTCAAAAGTATATTCAAAACGTTTAGATAAAATTTCAATCCGAAATTCCTCAGAAAAAAGACTTTCAAAAAGTGGAGAGCTTACTACCTCTTGGAATTTTTGATAGGCTTTAGTAAATTTTTCAAATTTTCTTTTGAGCCTTTCCATATCAAGCCTCTTTCTATTATTTCTTGCAAAAACTTAAAATCTTTTATTGTGGTAAGATCTACAAGATCAATTTCTTTTAAAATAGAAAGTTCCTCAAATTTTTTAAGGAGCTGTAAATATTCTTTTCCTGAAAGAGGGCGTCCAAGATAAATAGCTACATCTATATCTGAAAGCCGAGGAGAAAAATCTTCACTTATTAAAGAACCATAAAATATTATTACTGCCTCTGGTAATACTTCTTCTATAGCTTTTCCCACAAGTTTTATATATTTTTCTTTTATTTGACTAAATGTTTTTTTCATTTTTTCTTACAAGGATAACATAGCTATTTTTTAAAGCAAGTTATTTTACATTTTTTAAATTTTTACCCCTTGACAAAAATAAAAAACAGTTTATTATTTAAAATAGCAAAAGTTCCCCGGTAGCTCAATTGGCAGAGCATCGGGCTGTTAACCCGAGGGTTGCAGGTTCGAGCCCTGCCCGGGGAGCTTTTAAAATAAATCTTAAACTTTTTATAAATCTACCAGGTTCTCTATAAAAGCTCTTTATAGATGTCTAAAATCGGTTCTTCTGGATTAGAGAAATTTTTTAATTTAGATTATTAAAACTCAAATTATCAAAGAAGGAGTTCCTATTATGGAAGAACTTCAGAACGATAAAGCCCTTAAAGAAGCTTCTCAAGAGGAATCAACTAATCAGGTAATTGAAGACCTTGGAGTTCCTGTATTTCTTTCTGAACTTCGCAGCAAAAACCTTACAGAGCTTTATAACATAGGCGAAAAATTAGGAATAGAAAACATTTACAATTACTATAAAAAGTCTGATGTAATTTATCAAATTATAAGCCATCTTTTAAATAAGGGGATAGAAGTTATTGTTGAAGGAGTGCTTGAAGTTTTACCAGAAGGTTTTGGATTTTTAAGATTTAATGATTACAACTACTTACCAAGCTCAGAGGATATTTATGTTTCTCCTCCTCAAATTAGAAAATTTGGATTAAAAACCGGAGATACTATTTTTGGCTATATTCGTCAACCTAAGGAAGGAGAAAAATATTTTGCCTTAGCTAAGATAGAAAAGGTTAATTATCTTCCTCCTGAAGTTGTAAGAACAAGAACTCCCTTTGATCATTTAACTCCTGTTCATCCTGATGAGTGGTTAAGATTGGAGACAGATCCAGAAAATTTTTCTACCAGAATTATAGATCTTTTTGTCCCTATTGGAAAAGGTCAGAGAGGGCTTATTGTAGCTCCACCTCGCACAGGTAAAACAGTGCTTTTACAAAATATAGCTAATGGAATTGTAACTAATTATCCAGATGTTCATCTTATTATTCTTCTTATAGATGAAAGACCAGAAGAAGTTACAGAAATGCAGAGGATTGTTCCCAGAGCTGAAATCGTAAGTTCTACCTTTGATGAGCCACCTCAAAAACATACCCAAGTAGCTGAAATTGTTATTGAAAAAGCCAAAAGATTAGTGGAGTGTAAATACGATGTGGTAATTCTGCTTGATAGCTTGACTCGTCTCACAAGGGCTTATAATATAGTGGTTCCATCAAGCGGAAAACTGCTCTCTGGTGGAATAGATGCAAATGCTTTACATAAACCCAAAAGATTTTTTGGAGCAGCCAGAAATATTGAAGAAGGAGGAAGTTTAACCATTATTGCTACCTGTTTAATTGACACGGGAAGCAGAATGGATGAAGTTATTTTTGAAGAGTTTAAAGGAACAGGAAATATGGAAATAGTTCTGGATAGAAGACTTGCAGATAAAAGAATCTGGCCTGCTATTGATATTCATTTAAGTGGCACAAGAAAAGAAGAGCTTCTTCTTCCATCGGATATACTTCATAAGGTCTGGCTATTGAGAAAAGTCCTCTCTCCTCTCAGTCCCGTAGAATGCATGGAGTTTTTACTTGAAAAAATGAAAGATACTCAAAATAATGACGAATTTTTAAGCAAAATGAATCAATAATAAATTTTTTATCTTATTTTAAAAGGAGTTAATGTGAAGGTATAAATTTTTAACTTAATGCTCTAAGGTTACGGGTTTTTCTTTCATTTTATCCTGTAATTCTACAAGTTTCCAAATATCTAAGGATGGAGCTTCTCTAAAGAGTGTGGAAGGATCTTCAAGCATTAAAGCCACCCTTAACACTTCATCCATATTTTCCACTAATACTATGTCTAAATTCTTCAAAATTTTGGGGTTAATCTCTTTAAGATCCTTTTCATTTTCCTTGGGCACTATTACTGTCTTTATTCCTCCTCTTATAGCAGCAAGGAGTTTTTCTTTTAATCCACCTATTGGAAGAACTCTACCTCTTAATGTAATTTCTCCTGTCATAGCAACAGTATTCTTTACAGGCACTTTCAAGAGAGCTGAAACAATAGCTGTTGCTATAGTAATTCCAGCACTTGGACCATCTTTTGGAATAGCACCTTCTGGAACATGCACATGAATATCTATTTTTTTGTAAAAATCCAGAGGTAAGCCTAATTGTAAAGCCCTTGATCTAACATAGCTCATTGCAGCTTGCACAGACTCTTGCATTACCTCACCAAGTTTTCCTGTAATCTGAAGATTACCCTTACCAGGCATAATAACAGCTTCTATTTGAAGCAAAGCTCCTCCAGTTTCAGTCCAGGCAAGACCTGTTGCAATTCCAATCTGTGGTTTTTCTTCAGCCATTCCATATCTGTACTTAGGCACTCCAAGAAACTTCTCCAGCTTTGAAACAGTAATCTTAAAAGGTTTAAAAGCTTCTGGATTTCTGGCTACATCCTTGGCAATTTTTCTACAGATAGTAGCAAGTTCTCTTTCTAAGTTTCTTACTCCTGCTTCTCTGGTATATCTTCTTATTATTTCAAGAATAGCTTTGTCATTAATCTGGAACATCTCTGGCTTTAAACCATGAGCCTCAAGCTGTCTTGGAAGTAAATAATGTTTAGCAATTTCCAGCTTTTCCTCTTCAGTATATCCTGGAAGCTCTATAATCTCCATTCTATCAAGTAACGGAGCTGGTATGGTGTGAAGAGCATTAGCTGTGGTAATAAAAAGCACTTTGGATAAATCATAGGATACTTCTAAATAATGATCCTGAAAAGCATAATTTTGCTCAGGATCAAGCACTTCAAGTAATGCAGCAGCTGGATCTCCTCTAAAATCCATTCCTATTTTATCTACCTCATCTAAGCAGAAAACAGGATTAATAGTTCCAGCTTTTCTCATTCCCTGAATTATCTTTCCAGGTAAAGCTCCTACATAAGTTCTTCTATGTCCTCTTATCTCTGCCTCGTCTCTTACTCCACCAAGAGAAATTCTAACAAATCTTCTACCTATAGCCTCAGCTATGGATTTAGCCAAAGAAGTCTTTCCAACACCAGGAGGACCTACAAAACAAAGAATAGGTCCTTTAATAGATTTAGTAAGCTTTTGCACTGCTAAATGCTCAATAATTCTCTGCTTGGGTTTCTCAAGTCCATAATGATTTTTATCAAGAAGTTCCTCAACTTTATCTAAATCTATGTTATCCCTGGTTTTTTCATACCAAGGTAAACTTAAAAGCCAGTCTATGTAATTTCTAACTACTGTAGCCTCAGCAGACATAGGAGACATTAAAGAAAGTTTCTTAAATTCTTTTCTAACAATACTGGCTACTTCCTTGGGTAATTTCTTTTTCTTTATTCTCTTCTCAAGCTCTGCAAGATCACTTCTTCCATCCTCTCTTTCACCAAGCTCTTTCTGAATAGCCTTCATCTGCTCCTGAAGATAATAGTCCCTTTGGGTCTTTTCCATCTGTTTTTTGACTCTTTCCCTGATACGAGCCTCTGTTTTAATAATCTCTATCTCTCCTCTCAAAAAATTCAGAAGAAATTCTAAGCGCTTTCTTACACTAATGGTCTCAAGAAGTTTCTGTCTTTGCTCCAGTTTAAGATTTAAAATAGCAGACAATCTATCAGAAAACTCAGCAGGATCTTCAAGTTCAAGCAGATTATTAACTATTTCAGGATTTAATTTTTTGTTATAATGAGAATATTCCTCTAAGGATTCCTTACAGAGTTTCAACAAAGCAATGGTTTCTATACTTGTTTCAATTATCTCTGTTTTAGGTTCTACTTCAACAACAAAATAATTTGGATTAGGAAGAAATCTAACTATTCTTCCTCTATTCAAGCCTTCTACTAAAATTTTAAAAGTACCATCTGGTAACTTCAAAAGCTGAATAATCTTACAAATAGTTCCAACCTTGTATATATCCCCCTCAGAAGGATTATCCAATTTAGCATCTTTTTGAGCAGCTAAAAATAGAATCTTATCTGTAGAATAAGCTTTTTCAATTGCTAATATACTTTTAGCTCTTCCAATAAACAAAGGAACTGCTGTATTGGGAAAAATTACGATTTCCCTTAATGGTAATAAAGGTAATACTTTTAACTCGCTATTAAACTTATTATTTATCATGATTAATTTGATCCCTCCTTTACTCTTTTTCTTTTTCTATTAAAAATTAAGAGTGGTTGCTCTTTTTTCAAGACTACCTCTTCAGTAATTATACATTCTTTCACACCTCTTAAAGATGGAAGTTCATACATTACATCCACCATTATCTCCTCAATAATAGCCCTCAATCCACGAGCACCTGTTTTTCTCTTCACAGCCTCTTCAGCTACTAATTTCAAAGCTCCTTCAGTAAATTTTAACTCTACTCCATCCATTTCAAAGAGTTTTTGATACTGCTTTACTATGGAATTCTTTGGTTCAATCAAAATTTTTACCAGATCATCCACTGTTAATTCATCCAGAGTGGCTACTACAGGAATTCTTCCCACAAATTCTGGTATAAATCCAAATTTAATAAGATCTTCAGGCTGAACCTTGGATAAAATCTCTCCAATAGTTAAGCTTCTAACATTTTTTATCTCTGCTCCAAAACCTATAGAACCCTTTCCTAATCTTCTTTTAATAATATCCTCAAGACCTACAAATGCCCCTCCACAGATAAACAAAATATTGCTGGTATCCATACGAATATATTCCTGTTGGGGATGCTTTCTCCCTCCTTTAGGAGGGATATTAGCTATAGTTCCTTCTAAAATCTTTAAAAGTGCCTGCTGAACACCCTCTCCTGAAACATCCCTGGTAATAGAAGGACCCTCACTTTTTTTGGCTATCTTGTCTATTTCATCTATATAAACTATACCTTTTTGAGCAAGTTCCAAATCATAGTTAGCTGCTTGTAATAAATAAAGCAAAATATTTTCCACATCCTCTCCTACATATCCTGCCTCTGTAAGAGGCGTGGCATCTGCTATAGTAAAAGGAACTTTTAAAAATTTAGCCAGGGTCTGAGCAAGTAAGGTTTTTCCACAACCAGTAGGTCCTATTAATAAAATATTTGTCTTCTGAATTTCTACATCTTTTAGCTTACTTTTATGACGGTTTTCATATTCAATCCTTTTGTAATGATTATAAACAGCTACAGAAAGAATCTTTTTAGCCCTCTCCTGTCCAACTACATACTGATCTAAATAAGCTTTTATCTCAGATGGTTTGGGAAGCTCTGTTTCTTCTTCTGCAAGATTAACTTTCTCATATTCCTCTTCTAAAATTTCATTACAAAGCTCCACACACTCATTACAAATATAAGCAGAATGCCCTGCTATAAGCCTTTTAACCTCACTTTGAGACCTTCCACAAAATGAGCATCTTGGTTCATCCCCTCTCTTATTCATCGTCTCACCACCCTATCTTTTTATTAATACTTTATCAATAATACCATATTCTAAAGCTTCCTGAGCAGACATATAAAAATCTCTTTCTGTATCTTGCCTAATTTTATCCTTAGGTTGTCCTGTATGTTTAGAAAGTATCTCATTCAAAATCTCTCTTAACCGCAATATCTCTTTAGCCTGAATTTCTACCTCTGTAGCCTGACCCTGAAAAGCTCCTATCGGTTGATGAAGCATTATCCTGGAATGACAAAGGGCATACCTCTTACCAGGAGCACCAGCTGCTAAAAGCACCGCTGCCATACTTGCAGCCTGCCCAACACAAATAGTGCATACATCTGGCTTGATATACTGCATAGTATCGTATATCGCAAGACCAGCCGTAACTAAACCTCCAGGAGAATTAATGTATAACATTATATCCTTCTCAGGATCTTCTGCTTCTAAAAATAACATTTGAGCTATAACTACATTGGCTACCTGTTCATCAATAGAAGTCCCTAAGAATATAATCCTTTCCTTTAACAAACGAGAATAAATATCATAGGCTCTTTCACTTCTTCCAGTTTGTTCTATAACAATAGGTATGTAATAAGACATACCTTAACTCTCCTTTATTATTGGTTTAGCATTATCTACCAAAAATTGCAAGGTCTTTTCTGCAAGTTTTTTAGGTAATATACTAAAATACACTATACCCTG
The DNA here is from genome assembly GCA_964593845.1 of uncultured Thermodesulfatator sp. Classification (GTDB taxonomy): domain Bacteria; phylum Desulfobacterota; class Thermodesulfobacteria; order Thermodesulfobacteriales; family Thermodesulfobacteriaceae; genus Thermodesulfobacterium. The sequence goes on from CAZQIW010000014.1 coordinate 15,124, forward strand.
AGCCTGCTCTTTGGAAACCTTCAATCCCTTAGAAATAGCCTCAACCGTCTTATCAATCTCTTCCTGAGATACCTCTATGTTTTCTACCTCTGCAATCTTTTCCAAAAGAAGTTCCTCTTTTGCCTGTTTTTCCGCTATAGGATAAAGCTTTTCCTTTAATTTCTCCATAGAAAGATTTAAGCTCTCAAAACTAAAACCATCTCTCTCCAAACTGTCCCTTACCTGCTCTATTAATTGATAAAGCTTTAATGCTACATAACGGGCAGGAACCTTTATTTCCACTTTTTCAAGTATCTTTTCTAACAACTTTTCTCTAAAAGCATTTTCGTTCTTTCTCTTCTTTTCTTCAAGTAATCTCTTCTTTATACTCTCCCTAAGTTCCTCCACTGTCTCAAATCCCATATTTAATCCTTTAACAAATTCATCATTTAGCTCTTTAAGATCTCTTTTATAAATTTCCTTTACCTCTATTTCATATCTTACAGTTTTACCAGCTAAAAGTGGATTAAGCCCCTCTTCAGGATACTCCACTTCTACTGTAAATTTATCTCCCACTTTTTTACCTATCAGCTCTTTTTCTATCTTTTCGTTAAATTCTCCTGTGCCCACATCTATATATAAAGCCTCTGCCTGATGTCCTGGTATTAACTGATCCCCATCATAAGCCTCAAATTTAACCACAGCTATATATCTTTCCTGAATAGCCTCCTCTCCTTCTACTTTCTTCAATTCTGAAAAAGAATACCTAAACTCATTTAAAACTCTTTCTACCTCTTCATCACTAACCTCATCTGGCTCTCTCTCCACTTCTATCCCTGTATAATCCTCTTTTTTTAATTCTATTTCAGGTCTTATTTCTACAAGCACTGAATATTTAAAACTCTCACCCTCTTTCAATTCTCCTATTTCTTCAATCTTTGGTCTTAAAAGCGGCTCTAAATTCTTCTCTTTAATAGCATCTGACAAAGTTTTTTCTATAATTCTTTCTACACTTCTCTCCTCAATTTCCTCCTTAAACAATTTTTTTACTAAATAAGCAGGGACTCGTCCCTCTCTAAAACCCTTTACTTTGGCTCTTTTCCTTAATTCATTAGTAACTTCTCCAATAATTTGATTTACCTTTTCTCCTGGAACTTCAATTTTTAAAATCTTTTCAACTTCACTAAGATCCTGTAACTCTACCTTCATCTCTCCTACCCCTTCTTAAAGATTTTAATTTTTAACCTTAACTTAATTTTAAATTTTTACAAGTAATATATTTATTTTTAACAAATTCTAAAGCCTCTTCTTTAGTGGAAATCTTTTTTTCAAGAACAAGAAGTTCTACTTCCTGCAAAATTTCTTTAAAAATAGGACCTGGCTTTAAACCAAGTGCTATTAAATCATTTCCTGTAATAATCCTCTTTTTTTTGCTCTCCCTCTCAAGCTCTTCTTTAAGCTCTAAAAGCTCCTTAAAAAACTTCTTTAACCTCTCTTCATAATCAGGCTCTTTATCAGGACCTTTACTTGCCAAAGAATCTGCCATAGAAATAATAAAAAGCTCCACTAAATAAGGAACATCTCTTATAAGATTTCTCTTTGCCCTTAAAGTTAGTCTTCCTGCTTCTTTTTCATTAAGCAGATGAAAAGGACGCATGTGATTTTTTATTAGAATGTAAATCTTATTAATCAAATCCCTTTTAAACCTTAAATTTTCTGCCATCTCTTTAAAAAGTTTAGCAGAGACCTTTTCGTGTCCATAAAAGGTAATTCTATCACGGATGGCAAAGGTAAATGGTTTGCCAAGATCATGAAAAAAAGCTGCTAACTTTACTGAAATAATAAACTCCTCGTTTTTAAAAATTTCTGTTTTTGGCAAATCTAAAAACTCCTCAGGCTTTTTGAGTATCTCTTCTGCCCATTTAAGTGACTCAAGAAGATGCCCCCAAACATCCAGATGATGAAAAGAAGGCTGAGGAATTCCTTTACACTCCTTTATATAAGGAAAAATCTCCTCCAAAACACCATCTTCATCCATTAATTTAAAAGTCTCATATGCCTTCTCAGAAAGTAAAATATAAGTAATTTCCTGTAAAACCCTTTCCTTAGCACAAAGATTTAAAAGTTTTTTATACTCCTGAAAAAGTTTTCTTGTATAAGATTCCAAAATCCCAAAACCACAGGCAAAAAATCTATAACCTCTTAAAATCCTTAAAGGATCATCCAGAATATTCTTTTTTCCTATTATCTTTATAATTCCTTTTTGAAGAGCTTCATATCCATTAAAAGGATCTAAAACAATTACCTCCTTTTCAAAAAGAGAACCTACTGGAATAGCTATGGCATTAAAAGTAAAATCCCTTTCTTTTAAATCTTCTTCTATAGTTTTTCCTCTAAAAGCAGTAAAATCTACAGTATTTTTTCCCTTAGCTAAACGATAAATACCAAGATCTGGAGCAAGAGGAACAAAATGATACCCTAAATACCTCTGAGCAAAACTTACCAGAGAAACAATATCATCTCTTACAGTTAAATCCACATCCGTTATTTTTTTTGAAAGAAATACATCCCTAACAGCTCCTCCAACTAAATAAAAATCTTGTCTATTTTTAAATTTTCTTAAAAAAGAAAGAAGTAATTTTTTTTCTTTCCTTGGAAAATCAAGAAGAGATGAGAATTTATTTAAAAAATCAGCATTTAGTGTAAAAACACTCATTCCAAAAATAAGTTAAAGTAAAGCCCCTGAAAAGGGGCTGAAAAGATAATTTATGAACTTTCCTGAGTTTCTTGAGGTTCTGAAGTTTTTTCCTCCTGAGTTTGCTGAACTTCCTGTGTTTCTTGCTGAGTTTCCTGAGAAGGCTGAGCTTCCTGAGTTTCCTGAGGTTTCTCAGACTCTGCTTTCAATAAACCATATTCTTTCTTCTTTCTCTCTATAAACTCAATTACCTTTTTTAACCTTTCTTTCTTAACTTTTGACCCCTTAGTGGAAAGTTTCTCCTCTACCAGCTCCACAATTGCCATCATAGCAGCGTCACCTCTTCTGGGACCAATCCTTATAATTCTGGTATAACCACCAGGTCTGTCCAAATACTTCTCTCTTAATTCACTAAAAAGCTTTCTTACCACTGCTTTATCCCGAATAAAAGCTAAAGCCCTTCTTCTTGAAGCTAAATCGCCCTTTTTGGCAAGGGTTATCATCTTATCTGCAACTCTTCTTAATTCCTTTGCCTTAGCCAAAGTAGTGGTTATCCTTCCATACCTGAATAAATCAGTTACCTGGTTTCTTAAAATAGAAATATGATGCTCTGTATCAGTTCCCAATCTTCTGCTAACCTTTCTATGTCTCATTTTCTCCTCTCCCCAATTTAGTTCTCTTTAATTTAATCCTTAGGAGGCTTCCATTTAATATCTGTCATTCCAAGTTTTAAATTAAGTTTAGAAAGTTTCTCTATAATTTCATCAAGAGATTTCTTACCAAAGCTTCTTAATTTAAGAAGCTCTGGTTCTGTCTTCTGCACAAGTTGACCTATATAATTAATTCCAGCTCCTTTTAAACAATTATAAGCCCTTCCAGAAAGATCAAGCTCTTCTATTGGCATATTCAAAATATTATTAAGAGTTGCAGTCTCTGAAGGTTTAGCTTCAAGACTAATCTTTTCCTCTCCAAGAAAGATCATCAACTGTTCTATTAAAATCTTGGCTGCCTTAACCAGTGCCTCCTTTGGATCTATAGTTCCATCAGTATAAACTTCTAAAACAAGTCTATCATAATCACTACTCTTTCCTACACGAGCCTGGGTAACATGAAAATTAACCTTAGTTATAGGAGAAAAAAGCCCATCTACAAGAATTACTCCTATCTCATTATTCTTACTGTATTCTGCAGGAACATATCCTCTTCCTTTTTCAACTTTTAATTCCATTACCAGCTTTCCATCTTTGGTTAAAGTGGCTATATGATGATCTGGATTTACTACCTCTCCTTTATCTCCTACTTGAATATCTCCTGCTTTAACCTCCCCCTCCCCTATCTTCTCCAATCTGAAATAAACTGGTCCTTCCTCATTTAATTTGAATCTAACCCCTTTTAAATTTAAAATAATTTCAGGAACATCCTCTATAACCCCTGGCAAACTGGTAAATTCATGAGGAGCACCCTCTATTTTTACCTCAGTAATAGCATACCCAGGTATAGAAGATAAAAGAACTCTTCTAAGTGCATTACCTATAGTTATTCCATAACCTCTCTCTAAAGGTTCTATAATAAACTTTCCATAATAAGGAAATTGACTATCCTTGTGAACTTTTATATCTTCTGGTTTTATTAACTCGACCCCTCTATTCATCGGTTCTTTTCCCTCTTTAGAATTTTTTTGTTTCTTTAATTACAAAAATTACCTGGCATAAAACTCAATAATATAGCTTTCCTGAATTGGCATTGTAATATCTTCTCTTGTAGGTAAGCTCTTAACCACACCTTTAAAGTTATCTT
>CAZQIW010000015.1:0-5131 GCA_964593845.1 uncultured Thermodesulfatator sp.
TCTGAGGGAGGAAAAAAATACATCCAGGCTGAAAGGATTTTTCCGTTATACAGTCTTACAGAAATAATTTCTCTAAAATAAAGATAAGGATGTCCTTCAAGTTCATCTATTTCCTTTAGAGTTTTCAAATCAACTTTATAAACTTCTCCTTTTATATGAGAAATAGGAGGCTGTTTAATAACATAAGGAATGCTCCCCTTAAGATAAAGGGCATATTTTTCTAAGGTTTCAGCTTTTCCCAGAAATTCAGCTTCAGCCAGAAAATAATGATTACAAAATCCTTTTTTAAGAGTTCCGTAAACAAAGAGCAATTCTTTTTGCATAAATTAAATAATAACACTAAACTTTTTTAAAGAGAAGTTTTAAACTGTAAAGAAAGGAAGCCCAGCCAAGTAACCCCAGAAGGATATAAGACCACAATGGATTAAAGGTATAGAAAATAGGTATTCCCAAAATTCCTACAATTCCCAGAAGAAAATATCCTTCGGCTATAATTCCAGAGATAAATAAACCAACACCTGTGGCATAACCATAAAGTAAAGTTGCTATATGTTGAGAAAAGCCTTCTTTCTGAAGAGCCAAAAAAACAACATGCATTCCTCCCATAATAACTCCCCAGGATATTCCTACCTTAGCACTTAAAGACATTTTTAAAGGTAAAAGTCCTTTTAATGTTCCTCTTTTTTCACCATACCAGTAAGTTATAAAGATTCCTGTAAAAATTAAAGCAAATATTGCTAACCTTACTGGAATGCCGTAAAAAAATTTAGTTAAAAAATAACAAAAAGCGCCTATTAAACTCCAGGTAATTAAACCAAAAATCCAGCCTGTTACCTGGAGAGTAGCCAGAAAGAAGGCTATAAAAATCGTAAGGAACCATAGGTCCTTATGCCAAAAAATATCACAGAGGACATTAAATCCTATATAAAGTCCAAAACTTGTCATATATCCAGCAAAGTGTTTCCTTTCTGCTGGATTTCTTAAGGCAAAAAGTTTTAAACCACTTAAAGTTTCAAGCATTTCCTTAGGATCCATTTTTTATCCCTCCTTCTGAGAACCTTTAATATTAGAAATTTCTTTTAAAAAAGCTTCAAGCTGAGAAAGATATTCTAAAAATTCCTTTTTTCCTTTTTCTGTAAGAGAGTAATATGTTCTTGGGCGTCTGTTTACAAAAGTTTTTTCTACTTTTATATATCCTTCTCTCTCAAGAATTCTTAAGTGAGATGCCAGATTCCCATCGGAAATTCCTAAGGTGGTTTTTATTTCATTGAAACTAAGTTTTTCTGTTTGTAAAAGCATAGTTAAAATTTGAAGCCTTGTGCGTTCGTGAATAACTGGATTTAAATCTATCTTTCTTAAAATCTTTCTAAACCTCCTGAAAAATTATACAAAGGGAGGGCTTTTTGCCCTCCTGCATACTTTCCTTTTTACTTTTCTTCTCCTCCACCTCCTATTACAATTCTGAAATAAAATCCACTAAAATCAAGGGACGGAACATCGGAAACTTCTATATCTTCAACTCCCCAATCTCCTTTTGCAGGACATAAAATATAACCTACTCTAATTCCTAAAAGAACCCCTCCTTTCCCGTCTTTGCTTTCTGCTAAGGGTAAGAGATAATCCATTCCCAAGCCTAAATTTACCAATAAGAAACCATTTGAAAGAGTGCTCATTCTTTTAGGATCACTAAGAAGCTCGTTAAATTTTAAATTATTGCTTTTAGGGATCAATTTTAAAGTAAGCCCACCTCCTCCAATTCCCAAAAGAGGATAAAGTTTTATAGAAGAAGAGGAAAATAAGAGATATCCAAAATTAAAAAATCCATATCCTCCGCCAAGTCTTACTTTATACTGACTATTAGAAGCGGTATCTCCGAATCCGTAACCTTCTCCTCCTATGATAAAACGGTTGTAAACTATACCATAACCTCCACCACCAAAAGCCCAGAAATTAGATGAGAGCTCGGGATAACCAGAATTTTTAAGTTTATCATTTAGTTTGGAGAGATTAAAAAAATTTACCCCTGTTGAAAAATAACCACAACCTCCATCTTTTGCAAAAACTGAACTAACCCATGGTAATAGAGTGCATAAAGTAGCAATTAAAAAAGTAATAAAAAATTTTTTGAAGTTGAAGCATAAATATTTGGACCTCATTTTTGCACCCCCTCCTCTTTTTATTTTTTAGAACTTTGTATTTAAATATACTTTGTATTACAAAGCTTGTCAAGTAAAAACTTAAAAATTTTTGCTAAATTCAATTTTGCTAAATTCAAGACAAACATAACATTTTTTCTTAATCAATTTAGAAAATTTTTAAAGTAAATTTGTGAAAAAATTCTTAAAGATGAGCCTCTGAAAAAATTTTAAGTAAAATCTGAAATAAAAAATTTTAAAGTTTAAAATTTAGGAATGTCAAAAAAGGTATTTCATGAGCTTGATTCTTTAGAAGAAGCTTTAAAAAAATTACTAACCACTTTTAAAAAAAAAGTAAAAGTTCCTTTAGAGTCTGAAAAAATTCCTGTTAAAAAGTCCTTAAATCGGGTAACTGCAAAGCCAGTTTTTGCGAGACTTTCTTCTCCTTATTTTCACTCTGCTGCCATGGATGGATATGCAGTAAGATCGCAGGATACTTTTTCTGCAACAGAAAAGCATCCTGTAAGATTAAAAATAGGGAAAGAGGCTCTCTGGATAGAAACAGGGGATCCTTTACCCCAAGGATTTGATGCAGTAATCCCTGTGGAAGAAGTGAATGTAAGGGATGGCTTTATTGAAATATATAGGGCTTATTCTCCTTATCATGATGTTCGTCCTGTGGGAGAGGATATAGTTGCCACAGAAATGATAATTCCTGAGAATCATTTTATCAGAGCTGTTGAAATTGGAGCTATGCTGGCAAGTGGTATTCTGGAAGTAGAAGTTAGAAAAAAGCCTTTAGTAGCTATTATTCCCACAGGCTCTGAGTTGATTGAGCCTGAAAAATTAGAGGAAATCTTACTTAAACCACCTCATCTTATAGAATATAATTCTGCTGTGCTCTCTAATCTCATAACAGAAGATGGAGGAGAGCCTGAAGTTTATCCAATTGCAAAGGATGAGGAAGAGGATATAAAACAAACTATTTTAAAAGCCTGCGGAGAGTGTGATCTTATACTTTTAAATGCTGGTTCTGGTTATGGGAAAGAGGATTTGACTTACAAAGTTTTAAATGAGCTTGGAGAGATTATTATTAATGGAGTGGCAATAAAGCCTGGAAAGCCTTTTATAGCAGGGTTTATAAATAATAAACCGGTTTTAGGAATTCCAGGTTATCCTGTATCTGCCTTTTTGTGCTATCATCTTTTTGTAAGACCGCTTTTAGAGCTTTACCTCGGAGTAAAATTCAAAAAAGAAGAGAAGATTCAGGCTATTCTTTCAAGACAAATTTTTTCCAGTATAGGGGTGGATGAATTTGTAAGAGTAAAAGTGGGGAAGGTGGGTGAAAAGTATATAGTTTCTCCTATGGGAAGAGGAGCAGGTCTTCTTATGTCGGTAGTGAGGGCAGATGGATATATTGTCATTCCTGCTGGTTCTGAAGGCTATTCTCAGGGACAGATTATAGATGTTTATCTATGGAAAACAAAAGAAGAAATAAATAATACTATTGTGTGTATAGGGAGCCATGACAATACTTTGGATGTGCTTTATAATTTTCTCAGGAAAAAGTATCCTCATATAACCCTTTCCTCTGCTCATGTTGGCTCTATGGGAGGATTAATTGCTATTAAAAAAGGAGAAGCTCATATCGCTGGAACTCATCTCTTGGATGAAGCCACAGGAGAGTATAATATTCCTTTTATTCAGAAAATTTTACCAGAAAAAAAAGTTGTTTTAATAAATCTGGTTTACAGGACTCAGGGATTTATTGTAAGGAAGGGTAATCCCAAGAATATTAAAACATTTGAGGATTTAATCAGAGAAGATGTAGTGTTTATTAATAGACAAGCAGGTTCTGGCACACGACTTTTACTGGATAAGCATCTGAGAGAACTTGGGATAGATCCTTCTCAGATTAAGGGGTATGAAAACGAAGAATATACCCATATGGGAATTGCTCAGGCTGTGCTTAGTGGAAGGGCAGATGTGGGGTTAGGCATTTATGCAGCAGCTAAAGCTCTGGGTTTAGATTTCATTCCTGTTACAGAAGAAAGATACGATATTCTTATCCCAAAAGAGTTTCTGGATTTAGAAATTATCCAGGCTTTACTTGACATTATAAAAAATGACAAAAATTTCAAAAACATGGTAGCATCTTTGGGAGGATATGATATAAGAGATATGGGAAAAGTAATGTATGAAAATTAGAAAAAAGGAGGAGGACTAAAAGTGGAGGTCAATTTTTGGAACAAACAGGTTGAGACTCTGCCAGAAAAAGAATTAAGGAAACTTCAGCTTGAGCGTCTTCAAAAGGTAGTTTATACTGTTTACGAAAAAGTGCCACACTATCGTAAAAAGTTTGAAGAAGCAGGGGTAAAGCCTTCTGATATTAAATCTTTGGAGGACATAGTAAAACTTCCTTTTACCACCAAAGAAGATCTGTTTGTAGATTATCCTTATGGACTTCTTGCAGTTCCTAAGGAAAAAGTGGTTAGGTTACATACTTCAAGTGGAACCACAGGAAAACCCAAAGCTATATTTTTTACTAAAAATGATATAGAAATCGGGGCAGAGCTTATAGCAAGATGTTTGGTAATGACAGGCACCACTAAAGGAGATGTTCTGCAAAATTCCATGACTTATGGTCTTTTTACAGGTGCTTTTATAATGCATTATGGAGCTGAGAAAGTAGGAGTTCTGGTAATACCAGCTGGTCCAGGGAATACAGAAAGACAGATTGAACTTATGAAAACCTTTGGCACAACCTGTTTTCATATGACACCGAGTTATGCTCTTTATGTGGCTTCTGTTATGCAGGAAAAAGGAATAGATCCAAGAAAGGATTTAAAACTTAAAAGAGCTTATCTTGGGGCAGAGCCCTATTCAGAAGAAACCCGTCAGAAAATAGAAAACATGCTTGGTATAGATGTATATAACTGTTATGGACTTTCAGAAATGGGAGGTCCTGGAGTAGGGTTTGAGTGCGTGTATAAAAA
>CAZQIW010000015.1:5231-12786 GCA_964593845.1 uncultured Thermodesulfatator sp.
CAGCAAATAGAAGCAGTTTTAATGAGAATTAAGGGAGTGGCTCAGAATTATCAAATTGTTCTGGAAAATTATGATGAGATGATAGTAAAAGTTGAGATTGACAGGGAATTTTTTGATGGAAGAATTGAGAGACTGTTAAAACTTAAAGAAGAAATTACAGAAAAATTGAGGGAGGCTATTTTAGTTAGACCTAAGGTGGAATTATTAGAGCCAGGCACTTTACCAGTAAGTGAAGGTAAGGCTAAAAGAGTAATAGATAAAAGAACGCTTTAGGAGGAGCTCTGATGCATAAAGTAGAGATAATTTCTATATTTGTAGAAAACAAACCTGGAAAACTGGAAAAAATTACTAAAACTTTAGCAGATGCTAAGATTAATATTTTGGGTTTTTCTATTACAAGTGTAAAAGATTTTGGAGTAATTAAGTTTTTTGTGGATAAACCAAAAGAGGCTTTTGAGCTTTTTAAAGAAAAAGGATTTGTTGTTGCTTTAAGTCCTGCCATAGGAATTGAAATGAAAGATAAACCTGGTGGACTTTATGAAGTGGTGAAGTTTATTTCTTCCAGAGGAGTGAATATAGAGAATGCCCTGGTTTATGTAGCTGAAAGTAGAGAAAAGGCTTATTTTATATTTGAAGTAGAGAATTTTGAACAAGCACTTGAAGCTTTAAAAGACAACGGTTATAATCTTTTAACCACAGAAAATCTTTAATTAGGAGGATTGCAATGTTTTGGAATAAGGAAATAGAATGCATGGATGAAGAACAGCTTAGAGAGCTTCAGTTAAAAAGATTAAAAGAGGTGGTAAAAAGAGTATATGAGAAAGTGCCTTTTTATAAAAAGAAATTTGATGAAGCAGGCTTAAAGCCAGAGGATATAAGAACCTTGGAAGACATAAAATATATTCCCTTTACCAGTAAAATGGACATGAGAGAGGCTTATCCTTTTGAGATGTTTGCTGTTCCTTTAAGTGAAATTGTAGAGGTTCATACTTCAAGCGGAACCACTGGTAAACCAGTGGTAGCAGGTTATACCCGAAAGGATATAGAGCTCTGGGGAGAGGTAATGGCTCGTTGTCTTGCAATGATAGGAGTTACTAAAGAGGATATTGTTCAAATAGCCTATGGTTATGGATTGTTTACTGGTGGACTGGGTTTTCACTATGGAGCTCATAAAATTGGAGCCACAGTTGTTCCAGCTTCTGCAGGGAATACAAGAAGACAAATCCAGCTTATGAAGGATTTTGGAAGCACAGTAATTGCCTGCACTCCTTCTTATGCTCTTTATTTATCAGAATATGCAAAGGAAGAAATGGGAATAGATCCTTCCACTTTAAAGCTTAAAAAAGGTAGCTTTGGTGCTGAGATGTGGACTGAAGAAATGAGAAGAGAAATAGAAAAGAGATTTGATATTGAGGCTTATAATGTTTACGGGCTTACTGAAATTATTGGTCCAGGTGTTGCTCATGAGTGTCCAGCTAAAAATGGTTTGCATGTTTGGGAGGATCACTTTCTGGTAGAAATTATAGATCCAGAAACAGGAGAAACTCTCCCAGATGGGCAGGAAGGAGAACTTGTTATTACCACTCTTACTCGTGACGGAATGCCTATGCTCAGATTTAGAACAAGAGATATAACCACTCTTCATAGAGAGAAGTGTGCATGTGGTAGAACTATGGCAAGAATAGAAAGAATTAAAGGTAGAACTGATGATATGATAAAGGTTAGAGGAGTGATGATCTTTCCTTATCAGATTGAGCAGGCTATTTTAGAAGTTCAGGGAGTTGAGCCTCATTATCAGATAATTCTTACCAGACCACATTACTTAGATGAGATAGAAGTTCAGGTTGAAATGTCTAAAGAAATCTTTTCTGATGATGTAAAAACAATAGAAAATCTGCGTAAGCGTTTAGAGAAACGCATAGAGGAGGCTGTAGGTGTAAGGGTTAAAGTTACACTTGTAGAACCTAAGAGCATACCAAGAAGTGAAGGTAAGGCTAAGAGGGTAATAGATAAAAGAAATTTAAAATAAACTCTGGAGGGTATAAAATGAAAATAAAACAAATTTCTATATTTCTGGAAAATAAAAAAGGAAGATTGTATGAGGCATTAAAAACTATAGCTGAGAAGAATATTAATATTAGAGCCCTTTCTATAGCTGATACCTCAGAATTTGGTATTTTAAGAATGATTGTGAATAATCCTGAAGATGCTAAAAAGGTTTTAGAAGAAAATGGTTTTACCACAAAAATAACCAATGTAATAGCAGTAGCTGTAAAGGACGAGCCAGGTGGACTTTTAGAAACACTTAGATACTTATATGATGCGGATATTAATGTGGAATATGTTTATGCCTTTGTAGAAAAAACTGGGGAGAAGGCTGTTGTGGTATTAAGGACTAATAATCTGGATAAAGCTATATCCATACTAAAAGAAAAAGGGGTTCATCTTTTAACCTGGGAAGATATTTTGGCTCTTTAGTTAACCAGATCTTTTAAGGTTATTTTAAAGAAATTGTTTAATAGATTTTGCATTTTTTGAAAAAATTCTTCTAATTCTGGAGGCTCGTTAAGTTCTGAGGCTATAGAAAGATCCACGAGCTCTGCGATTTTAATTTTTTCTAAAGGTTTAGCTAAATAAATATTTTCTTCTTTTAAAACTATAAGCCCTGCGGTTTCAAGCTCCTGAAGAGTGGATTCTAAAAGGATAGGGGAAAGATTTAATTTTTCAGCAAGAGAAAATAGATCCAGAACAATTCCTTTTAAAAAATTTTTGCCGATTAAATACATCTCATAAACTTTTAGCCATGGATGGGTTAGATTTAACGGAGTTCTTTTCCAGTTTTTTTGTTCCAGAAACACAACCAGTTCAGCTCCCATTAAAAATATGGTCCAGTTTATGAAAATCCAAATAAGGAAAAGCGGGATTGCAGCTAAGGAACCGTATATTTTGGAATAATTGATGGCATATTTTATATAAATAGAATAAAAATAAGAAGAACAGATCCAAAGAATAGTGGAAAAAATTGCGCCTATTAAAGCTTCTTTTTTAGGAACATCTTTAGCAGGGAAGTAAACATACATAAGAAAAAAAAACAAAGTTACAAGGGAAAATATAAAAATTGTGGAAAATTTGCCTAAGTAGGAATAAAAAGAAAAAGGTAAAAAGAAAAGACCAGGAGTTAAAGTCATACAAAGCCAGAAAAAAGTTAATCTTTGAATAAAGGTGCGTTTTTTAGAACTTTCAAAAATTTTATTCAATACCTCTTCAAGCTGAAAAAGCAGAGCAAGACTCATAAAAAAGTAAGTTATAATACTAAATTTTCCCAAAGGAAAACTTTCTAATTTTTTTATAATTGTAAGGATGGCATTTATTACTTTTTGAGTAGCTTCAGATGTTAAATATTTGGCTATTTGAATAATAAACTGATCAATAAGTGCTTTCTGAGGGATAAATATGTGAGCCAGAGAAATTAATAAACCCAGAATAGGAATAAGAGTAAGAAGAGTGGTAAAGGTTAGTCCCTGAGCATAGAGTAATATTTCGTCATTTTTAAGTTTTTTTAAAAAAGAAAAAAGAAGTTTTTTTATAAACATTATTCTAAAGGCGCTCATATGTTTGAAATTATAGTTAAAAAATTTAAAAATACCAGGATAAATTTTTTACAAATTTAAAAAAATTTAAAAAAGAGGAGGAGGGGGAAGGGAGAGGAGGGATTAAATCATAAATCAAAGTTAAACAGGCTTTACTCAGCAAACATAGGTTTTAGACCCGCCCACTTTCTCATTCTTTCGTAAGCTATGACTCTTGGGAGATTTGACATGTCCTTAGGACCTGGATTTTTCATATAAAAGGCATTAACTGGATATACAGTGCCAAATTCCTTTTTCTCTATTGCAAGTTTTCCTAATCTTACCAGATCCACTATAAGACCAGCTAAGGCAGGGCTATCATTTATTCTTCCATTAATTATTAACTCATCCACTGCTTCGTTAAAACTTACATACTCTATGTGCATGGAAATAAACTTTTTGTCTCCCAAGGGTTCCATAAATCCTGTAGGCTTGATATAATGAGGAGCATCATAACCTAAAATGTCTTTAACTATACTTGATTTAGTGTATTCTTTACTTTTATTTCTCTCCTTATCTGTAAGAGCTAAAAAGTCGGTATTCCCTCCAATATTAAATTGCACTATGTCTTTTACATACCTATTTCTTTGAGCTAAGTGGGCTAACACATCTGCAGTTAAGGGAGTTGCTCCAGTAGCTCCGTCATCTCCAAATATTACTAAATTGCACTCCTTAGCTAATTCCACATAAGCTGGATCATTAGCAATAAGAGTGGGAATAGTGTTTACAAAGGTAGCCCCTCCTACTTCTTTAGCATAAAGGGCTGCAGCATAAGCATAAACCTGAGTTGCAGTTAACCTATCTTTTGAGTCCTCCTCTATTGCTTTAATTAATTCTTCTTTGTTTTCAAAAGGCACAAAAGCTTCTGTTGTGCAAACATTTACTATTACATCAGGCTTAAGAGCTTTCCATTCCTCAACCAATTTTTCTACAGATTCTTTAAGAGAAGCACTATCTTCTAATCCCTCTGCCTCAATAGGTAAGTTTCTTAAACTTCTTAAGTGAATTCCTTTTTTAACTTTTATTTCTTTTAGTGTTTCAGGAATATCTCCTTTCCAATAACTTTTAACTACTTCGTAAAGAGATTTGTCAATTTTACTTTTGTCAACATCGTAACTTCCTACTATTTCAATTTCTTCAATTTTTATGGGAAGTTCGTTTTTTAAAGGGACTCCATAGCACTCAATTTCTCCTTTTTTAATTCTCTCAAGTCCTACTGCAAAAATACTACCTACATACCCCTGTCCTAAAATTACTACCCTAACCATCCCTTTTCCATCACCCCCCTTTCTTTTAATTTTCCTTCTATAACAGGTTTTAAGCTTTGTGTCTTCCAAACTAAAAATAGAGTTAAGCAAACTCTAATATTTGTTAACACTGCAAGTAAAGCAAATAATTCAGGAATTTTATTTACTAAACAGAACAGCATAGTTATAAAAACTCTTTCATCTCTTTTCCCGAGTAAATACTTCATTTGAGGCACTTCTTTGTAAACATCTTGAAAGTAAGCTGCCTTATATCTTTCAGTGGAGTAGCTTACCATAACAGAACCAAAGATGGCAAAAGCTATTACTATCCAGAGTTCATAAGAGGGATTTATTACACAGGCTAAGGCAAGAAGAAAGGCAAAATCTACATATCTATCCAGAACAGAGTCTATATAACCTCCGAGTTTACTGGTTTTCATAGAGGCTCTTGCAATTTCTCCATCTACTCCGTCAAGAATAGAACTTATTTGATACAAAACCCCTGCAAGTGGAATACTTATCCACACTACTGCTGCTGAAAATAATCCAAATAAAAAGGTTAAAAAAGTAATTTGATTAGGAGTTAAGTAGTCCACAAGATATTCGCTAATTTTGGTAGAAATTTTTCGGTTGATTAGCTTAGAAATCCAGCCATCTCCAGTGCCTTTAATGGAATTTTTTATTAAATAACGCTTAGCTAATTTTTTCTCTTCGGGAGTATCTACATCCATCCAAAAATAGCCACTCACTTCATAAACTTTAACTTTTGCTTTTTTTATTATTTCACTGAGTTCTATAACTTCCTTTTCTTTAACAAGACTTTCTGCAGCTTTAAAAACCTCAGGAGTTAAGATAAAAAATCCAGTATCAAATCCGTGATACGAAGCTAAGTTCTTTCCAAGATCTTTTACTCTTCCATTCTCTATTAAAACCTTGGTAGCTTCTTCTGGATTAATGTAAAGTCCTTTTTTATCAATAATTAAGCCTTCGCCTTTAAGGGCATCTTTAATAAAATTCTCTTCATAAAGATGGTCACTCATTACTAAAACAAATTTTTTATCAACATATTCTTTTGCCAAATAGAGGGAATAGCCATTACCTCTTTCTGGATGATAATTCAGCACTAATTTGTAATTAAATCCTTCTTTTTTTAAGAAATTTTCGTAAGCTTGTTTATATTTGGGATTTGTAACTATTATAAACTCTTCAATTCCTAAGTTTTTTAAAACTCTAAGTGTTCTGTAAACTATTTCTCTTCCTGCAACTTTTAGAAGCCCTTTAGGTTGATTTTCAGCAAGGGTGCCCATTCGAGTTCCTAATCCAGCCGCAAGCACGACTGCTTGCATGGCTGGACCCCTTAAGGCTACATTTTTTCTCAAATTAACCCCTTTTTAAGACTAAAAATTCAAAAAATAAGTGTAACTAAGTAAGGTGTTAGTGAATCTTTAAGGAACAGCTTTAATTTTTAAAATGAAATATTATAATTTGAATAAAAAAATAAGCATTCTTTAGAAAAAGGCAAGATCCTTTTTATAAAATTTTTTTGAAGCAGAACTCATGAATTTAAAAGAGTTAATTGAAAAAGTTTTGAAATTAGTAGAGGAAGTAGGTTCTTACTTAAGTGAAGCTTTTTACTCAGCTTTTGAGGTTTACAGAAAGAAGCAAATAGAGATAGTTACGACTGTAGATTATGAATCTGAAAGAATGATAACAGAAGGGTTAAAAAAGCTTACTCCTGAGTTTGAGGTGATAGGTGAGGAAAGTTTTTCTGAAGAAAGAATAAGAAAAGCTGGAAGGTATTATTGGTTGATAGATCCTCTTGATGGCACAGTGAACTTTATTCATCACATTCCATGGTTTGCAGTGTCTTTAGCACTTATGCAGGAAAAAGAACCTATCTTAGGAATAGTATATAATCCTGTGGTTAAGGAGTGTTTTTATGCGATAAAAGGAGAAGGAGCTTACTTAGATGGAAAACCTATTAAAGTTTCTGAAGAAGAAGAGCTTGAGAACTCGCTTTTATGCACAAGTTTCCCTGGAGCTTGTAAAGTTAAAGGATTTGAAAAGTGTTTAGTTCTTTTTAAAGAGTTTAACATAATTTCTCAGGGAGTAAGGCGTTTTGGTGCAGCAGCTCTGGATTTAGCTTATGTAGCCTGTGGCAGATATGAAGGCTTTTGGGAGCCTTATTTAAAACCCTGGGATACTGCAGCAGGGATGCTATTAGTTAAAGAAGCTGGAGGAGAAGTAACTGACTATTTTGGGAAACCCTATCATCCTTTTTTGGACTCTATCGTAGCATCTAACAAGAGAATACATTCTAAACTTCTTGAGTTTACCTCTAAATACCATCCAGATTATTTGTAAATTTTTTGACAGAATTGGAGAAGAGTTTTATAATAATTTTTTAGAAAGTTTTTAGAAAGCTTAAATTAAAAAGGAGTTCTTAATGGGAGAAATACAAACACAAGAGTTAAAGGATAAAATAAGACAAGTTTTTTATGAAGAGCTTCCAGAAGTTATACAAAAACATCCAGAGGTTAGAGAGTTTTTAAAAAAGCTTTTAAAAAGTTGTGATTATAAAAATATTGCAGAGAGTCGGTTTGAAATACTTCTTGAAGAACTAAAAGAGCTTAAAAAAGATTCAGACAAGAGATGGAGGGAGAATCAGGAGGAGATAAA
>CAZQIW010000015.1:12886-19552 GCA_964593845.1 uncultured Thermodesulfatator sp.
GAGCTAAAAAAGGAGTCAGAAGAGAGATGGAGGAAGGGTCAGGAGGAGATAAAGAGGTTAAGGGAGGAATCACAAAAAAGATGGGAAAAACTCCAAAAAGAATCTGATGAGAGATGGAAGTTCTTGGTTAATGAAATAAAAAAATTACATAGAAAACATGATGTGAGTATTGGTGCATTAGGAGCAAGATGGGGTATAAAAACAGAGGTAGCTTTTAGAGAAGCAATAAAAGGAATACTTGAAGAATCCTTTCCTGTAAAAGTTATTCGTTATGTAGTAAAAGACGACGAAGGAAAAGTTTTTGGACAGCCAGACATTGTGGAACTTGATCTTATTATTAAAAATGGTCAAACTATTGCAGGAGAAATAAAATCTTCGGTGAGTAAGGCAGATGTTTATATTTTTGAGAAAAAAACAAGATTTTATGAAGAAAAGGAAGGTAAAAAGATTAATAGAAAAATAATTATTTCTCCAATGGTAGATAAAGGTGCTAAGGAACTTGCCAGTAAATTTAATATAGAAATTTATACCTACCCTGAAAATATTGAAAATTTATAAATTATTTTTTAAACAAACTTGACTTTTACAAAAAAAAATTTTATGCTAATCACAGAGAAAAGCGAAAAAGGGAGGGAAAATTCATGAATCGTTTAGATAAAGATAAAAAGATAGATAAAAAGAAAGCTGTGGAAGCTGCTATATCTTTAATTGAGAAACAGTTTGGTAAAGGTTCTATAATGAAGCTTGGAGACTCAGGGAAAAAGATTGAAGTGAGTGTGATCCCCACAGGTTCTTTAAGTCTGGATATTGCTACAGGAATAGGAGGAATTCCCAGAGGAAGAATTACTGAGATTTATGGAGCTGAGGCTTCTGGAAAAACCACTATGACTCTTTATATGGTGGCAGAAGCACAGAAACTCGGAGGAGTTGCGGCATTTATAGATGCAGAACATGCTTTAGATATAAATTATGCTAAAAAGCTTGGAGTAAATGTGGAAGATCTTCTTGTCTCACAACCTGACACAGGAGAACAGGCTCTTGAAATCGCAGAAATTTTAGCAAGAAGTGGTGGAGTGGATATAATAGTTGTGGATTCTGTAGCAGCCCTTGTTCCCAAGGCAGAACTGGAAGGAGAAATGGAAGAGCAACAGGTAGGACTTCAGGCAAGACTTATGTCTAAAGCCATGAGAAAACTTACTGCAGCTATTTCTAAAAGCAATACAGCCGTGGTTTTTATCAATCAAACCAGGATGAAAATAGGAATGGGGGGATACGGAGGTCCTCCTGAAACAACTCCTGGAGGAATGGCACTTAAATTTTTTGCCTCTTTAAGAATGGAAATTAGAAGAGCAGGAGCTATAAAAGAGGGAACCGAAATTTTAGGACATAGAGTAAAAGTAAAAATTGTAAAAAATAAACTGGCTCCCCCTTTTAAAGAAGTGGAATTTGATATGTATTTTGGAGAGGGTATTTCTAAAGAAGCTGAACTTATAGACCTTGGCGTTGCTATGGATATTATTGAAAAAAGTGGCTCCTGGTATTCTTATGAAGGTGAAAGATTAGGGCAGGGTAGAGAAAATGTAAGAAAATACCTTAAAGAAAATAAAGAGCTGGCAAGAGAAATAGAAAGAAAAATAAGAGAACTCGCAGGATTACCTTTATTAAGTTCTTTAGAAGAGGAGAAAAGCAGTAAAAAAAATGAAACTCAAGAGAAAATTTTAATAGAAGCTTAAATCAGAAAAGATGAACTCCATTAAGTTGGATCAGATTGAAGAAAAGCTTAGAAATACAAAACTTCTGGTAATAGGTGATTGCATACTTGATAGATACTTCTTGGGAGAAGTGAATCGTATCTCTCCAGAGGCTCCAGTTCCAGTATTTGATTTAAAGAAAGTTTACTATAGACTTGGGGGAGCTGCTAATGTAGCTGCTAATTTAAGAGGGCTTAAAGTTCAGGTGGAGTTAATGGGAGTAGTAGGAAACGATGGAAAGGGAAAAGTTTTAAAAGAACTTGCTGAGAAAGAAAGCATAGGGACAAAAGGAATTTTAGAGGATTCTCAAAGACCTACCACGCTTAAAACCAGAATAATAGCTCAATCACAACAACTTCTCCGTATAGATCTGGAAGAAAGGCATGCTTTAAGTAAGGAGCTAATAAAAAAGTTTCAAGAAATTTATGAGGAGCTTTTGGAGGAGGTAAAAGGAGTAATTATTTCAGATTATGCAAAGGGTATGTTTCTTTCTTCAAGTTTTTGTTCTTGGTTAATAGGAGAAGCAAGAAGAAAAGGAAGATTTGTTTTGGTGGATCCCAAAAGTGTAGATTGGAAAAAGTATGAAGGAGCTACTACTATTACTCCAAATCTTAAAGAATTTAAAGAAGTGGCTTTTAGAGAAAACCTTTCTCAGGAGAAGCTGGAAGATTCAGCAAAATTTTTGGTAAGTAAATATAATCTGGATTTTCTGATAATTACTTTGGGTAAAGATGGAATATTTTTTTATCATCCAGAAAGAGGCTCTTTTCGTTTACCAGCTTATGCTAAAGAGGTATATGATGTCTCTGGAGCAGGGGATACTGTTATAGCTTCTCTTGGTGCTTTTTATGGTGCAGGTTTGCCTATTGAAAAGGCTTTGGAGCTGGCTAATGTGGCTGCTGGAATAGTGGTTGGGAAAATAGGAACCCAGCCTGTTTACTGGGAAGAAATAAAAGAATTTATAAAAGAAAATTTTGAAAAAGGAGGCGAAAATGGGTAAGATTTCCTATATTAGAGCTCGTGAAATTCTTGATTCAAGAGGTAATCCAACTTTGGAGGTGGAGGTCTGGCTGGAAAGTGGTTTTTTTGGTAGAGCAGCTATTCCTTCAGGGGCATCCACTGGAAAGCACGAGGCTTTAGAGTTAAGAGATGGAGATTCAAAAAGATTTTTTGGAAAAGGTGTGCAGAAAGCAGTTTTTAATGTAAACGAGATCATAGCTCCACAATTAGAAGGGCTGGAATCTTCCAAGCAGATTGAGATTGATCAGCTTCTTTGCGAGCTTGACGGCACAGAAAATAAGTCTAAGCTCGGAGCCAATGCTATCTTAGGAGTTTCCTTAGCTTGTGCCAGGGCTACAGCCGAAGAATTTGGAGTGCCACTTTTTACTTATATAGGAGGTGTAAGAGCAAGGACATTACCTGTTCCTTTTATGAATGTTATTAATGGTGGAGTCCATGCAGATAATCCTTTAGATTTTCAAGAATTTATGATAGCTCCCTGGGGAGCAGAGAGTTTTGCAGAGGCTTTAAGAATGGGAGCAGAAACCTATCATGCCCTTAAAAGTATTCTTAAAGAAAAGGGATTAAGTGTCTCAATAGGAGATGAAGGAGGGTTTGCTCCTCAAATTGGTTCTCCTGAAGAAGCTATAGAGTATTTAATAAAAGCAATAGAAAAAGCAGGTTATAAACCAGGAGATGATATAGCTATAGCCCTTGATGTAGCTGCTTCAGAGCTTTATAAAGATGGAATGTATCATCTTCCTGGACTTGGTAAGAAAATGACTAAAGAAGAAATGGTGGAGTATTACGAAAAACTGGTAAATACCTATCCTATTATTTCTATTGAAGATCCTTTGGCAGAGGATGATCCAGAAGGATTTAAACTTATAACAGAAAAATTAGGGGACAAAATTCAAATTGTAGGGGATGACATTTTCGTTACTAATCCAAAAAGAATAAAATGGGGAATTGATGAAAAGTTAGCTAATGCGGTGCTTATAAAGCTTAATCAAATAGGAACTTTAACTGAAACTATTTCAGCAGTGGAGCTGGCTTATAAATACAACTGGAATTGCATGATTTCTCATCGTTCAGGGGAGACAGAGGATACTTTTATTGCTGATCTTGCAGTAGCCCTTAATACAGGACAAATAAAAACAGGTGCTCCAGCCAGAGGAGAAAGAATTGCTAAGTTTAATCAACTTTTGAGAATAGAAGAATACCTTGGATCTGCTGCAATTTTTGCAGGAAAAAGTATTCTTTAATAAAAATTTAAATATAAAGCTGGTAAGATGAAAGAAATTTTAGAAGGTTTATTAAAAAAGGAAAAAGGAATAGAAGTCTGGATAGAAATAGAAGACGGTATAGAGCTGGAAAAAAGGGATAGAAAACTGTTTTTAAAAGAAAATTATAGTGATCAGAGTCTGACCATTAGATATGTAAATAAAGAAGGAAAAGGGGGGCTTTCCTATACAACTTCTTTAGAGACAGAAGCTATAGAGGAGGCTTATTTAAAAGCAAAGGTTCTTTCTTCTTATGGAGTGCCTGTATGTTTACCAGAGCCCTCACAAAATTATCCTGAACTTTCGACTCAGCCTTTTAGAAAACTCACTTCTGAAAAGATTTTAACCTTTCTGGAGGAATTGGAGGAGCTTGCTTTTAATTTTGATCCTGCAATTAAAAGAGTTGAAAAGATTAAATTTGCTTTTGGGATGAATAAATACCTGCTTTATAGAGAAAGTCTGGAATTAACCTGGGAAACTCCTTTTTATAGCTTTGTTATCTCAGTGGTTGCTAAAAGTGATAAAAAAGAAGCCTCAGCGTATGAGTGGTTTGAAGGAGCGGTTTTAGATTGGGAAACAATTAAAGAGAGAACTTTACTTGCCTGCAAGAAAGCTATAGCCTTGAGCAGGGCTGAAAAAACTAAAAGTTTTAAAACTCCTGTGTTATTCCCTCCTTTTATAGCTGTTGAGCTGCTGGATCTTTTAGAATTTTCTTTTTCAGGAGACGAAGTTTTAAAAGGGAGAAGTAGGTTAAAGGATAAAATAGAAAAAAAGATATTTTCAAAAAAGATTAATCTTTTAGACGATGGATTAAGAGAGGATCTTCCTGAATCAAGACCTTTTGATGACGAAGGAGTCCCTCAGGCTAAAACAATACTTGTGGAAAATGGGATATTAAAGAACTTTTTATGGGATACTTACTGGGGAAAAAAGGCAGGGGTTTCTTCAACTGGCAATGCCAGAAGACCTGATTTTTCTTCTTTTCCCAAGATTTCAACTACTAATTTTTATTTAGAAAAAGGAGAATTAAAGAGGGAAGAACTTTTGAAGAGATTTTCTCAGGTTTTTGAGGTGGTTGAAATACTCGGAGCTCATACAGCTGATCCTATTTCTGGAGAGTTTTCCTTTGGAGCTTCAGGTATTCTTTATTCTCAGGGAGAACCTGTGGCTTATTTATCTGAAATGGCACTTTCTGGAAATCTTTTTGAGGTATTTGAAAGAGTGGTTGAACTTGGAAGTGATCTTACTTTTTATGGAAGCACAGGTTCTCCAAGTATTCTGGTTGAGGAACTTGAAATTGGATAAAACACATAAAAAGGGGTGTAAAAATGGATTTTAAAGAAGCAATTTTAAAACTTAAGGAAAACCAAAATTTAACCAAAGAAGAGTCTTATGAGTTGTTTAAAAAAATAGCTACAGAGGAATTTGATGAAAAAGAGGTAGAGGAGTTTCTGGATTTACTGAGAAAAAAAGGAGAAACCTGGCAGGAGATTACAGGAGCAGTTTTAGCCTATAGAGAGGTGATGACACCATTGCCTCATAAATTACCTGAAGATGCTATTATAGTTGACACCTGTGGAACTGGGGGAGATGGAAAAAATACTTTTAATTTTTCTACAGCTGTAGCTATAGCTCTTTCAGCGGTGGATAATATTTATGTAGCCAAACATGGTAATAGATCGGTATCAAGTAAATGTGGAAGTGCGGATTTACTGGAAGCTTGCGGCATACCATTGGAATTAACTCCTGAAGTAGCAGCTCAGGCACTTGAAGAAATAGGATTTGTTTTTCTTTTTGCCCCACTTTATCATCCAGCTTTTAAAAAAGTTGTTCCCATAAGAAAACGCTTAGGCAGAACTATTTTTAATACCTTAGGTCCGCTTTTAAATCCTGCAAAACCTAATTATCAACTTCTGGGAGTTTATCACTTCCTGCTTACTGAAAAAATAGCCTATGTGCTTGATAGTGTGGGTGTTAAAAGGGCTTTAGTAGTTTTTGGAGAAGAAGGGTATGATGAGATTACCATTACAGGCTCTACTAAGATTTCTGAATTAAGAGATGAAAAGATTACCACTTATTTTATAGATCCTGAAAATTTTGGTTTTGAAAGGTGTGAGGCGCCAGAAGAGCTTCAGATTGAGAAACCAGCAGAAAGTAAAAAAATTTTGGAAAGGGTTTTAAAAGGCACTATGGAAGGACCGATAATGGATATGTTTCTTTTAAACCTGGGAGGAGCACTTTATCTTTGTGAACAATCTATAGACTTTAAAGGTGGTATTAAAAAAGCTAAGGAGTTGGTAGAATCTGGTAAAGCCTGGGAAAAATGGCAAGAAATTCAGGAGTATTATAGAAGACTGAGAAATTAAGCATCTGTTATATACTAACTTTGTAAAGATTTTGGTTAAGAATTGAAGCAATTTTTAGCCCTTAATGGGTGAGAGGTATTTAGTTAGTGAGAAAATTTTTCAGTTTCAGGTAATAATCAGATATTTCAGACGCCGCAAACTTTCATAAAAAACTTTAAAACTAAAAGAGCGGATTTCTAACCCGCCCCTTTTTTATATCTTCATATCATCCCCATGCATCCATGGGATCTCCCTATCAATTTTATAAGCGGCGGGGTTCATCCCCGC
>CAZQIW010000016.1:0-18522 GCA_964593845.1 uncultured Thermodesulfatator sp.
AGTTGATATAGAAAATCCTAATACTTCTTACAATATTTTAACTTCGGTTTCTTATGAACTTGATTTTTGGGGGAAACTCAGAAACGCCAGAAAGTCAGCTCTTGCTAAGGTTCTTGCAGTAAAGGCTATGCAGGATACTGTAAAAATTTCTTTAGTAACAAATGTAGCAACTATTTACTTTAATCTTCTTTCTTTACAAACTCAAATAGAAAAGGCTAAAGAACTTAAAGACAGATTAGAAGAGATTTATAAGTATAGAAAACAACAATTTGAATATGGAATGATAAACAAAATTGCGGTGCATCAAGCAAAAGCTCAATATGAGGAAGTAAAAAGTTTAATTGAGGACTTAAAAAAAGCAGAATCTGATTTAAAAATAACCTTAGCATTTCTTATTGGACAAAGTCCAAAGGAGCTTTTTGAAAAAGAATTAGTGGTAAAAGGGGCACTTCCAGACAAACTTCAAATTCCTGCAATGCTTCCTTCTGAAGTTCTTTTAAAAAGACCTGATATTTTAATGGCTGAGGAAGAATTAAAAGCAGCAAATTTTGATATAGGAGTAGCTAAAGCACAGTATTTCCCAAGTATTAAACTTACAGGATACTTGGGTTCTCTTAGTTCAGAATTTGACGAGCTTATGAAAAGTTCTTCTATTTTTTGGAGTGTAGGAGCAGGGATAACAGGTCCTATCTTTGACTTTGGTAGAATTAAATCGCAGGTAGAATATAGTAAAGCGAAGAAAAAAGAGGCACTTTTAAACTATGTTAAAACTGTAAAAACAGCTTTTAAAGAGGTATATTCAGCATTAGTTGCAATTTCTTATACTGAAAAGAAATTAAAAATAGAAAAGTCAAAACTTCAAGCAATAAAAGAAGAGCTAAACTTGGTTAAAAAACAATATGAAAATGGTTTAACAAATCGGTTGAATGTGCTTCTTTTAGAAAGTAACTATCTTAAAGAAGAGCTTAAATTAATTAAACTTAAAGCAGAATTGGTAAATAACTATATTTTCCTTTACAAAGCCCTTGGAGGAGGTATTGTAATTTAACAATTGTAACTTGACAGAATTTTTATTTTAGGTATATATAGTGATATGCCAAAAACTATAAAAGACGAAGATCAGATTATTTGTATTGGAGAAAGTAAGGAAATAAATAATTTTAAGTTAAAAGGAAAAATATGGCTTGAAACTAAGGATAGAACTCTTTTGGGTTTTGGGAGAATTTTACTTCTTTTAAATATTCAAAAGTATGGTTCTATTTCTAAAGCTGCTAAAGCTATGAATATGTCTTACAAGCGTGCTTGGGATATTGTAGATTCTATAAACAAACAAATGGGAAGACCTATAGTAATAAGTAGAAAAGGAGGAAAAGGAGGAGGTGGAACCCAACTTTCTCCTGAGGGTGAAAAAATAGTAAACCAGTTTTTAAGCATTTATGAAAAATTCAACCAATTTTTAACAGAAGAGCTTAAAAATTTTACCAAAGTTCTTTCTTTAAAAGAATAAAAATGGTGTTTATAAAAAATGCTAAAAGTAAAAATTCCTGGAAAAGGAGAATTAAC
Source organism: uncultured Thermodesulfatator sp. (assembly GCA_964593845.1). GTDB lineage: Bacteria > Desulfobacterota > Thermodesulfobacteria > Thermodesulfobacteriales > Thermodesulfobacteriaceae > Thermodesulfobacterium. Next base: position 1,564 of record CAZQIW010000016.1, read on the forward strand.
TTTTAAGTATTTAGTGTCTGATTTTACAGGGACTCTTTCTGTAGATGGAATTTTAGTAGAGGGATTAAAAGAAAAACTCAATCTTCTTTCCCAAACTTTAGAAATTCATATTCTTACTGCAGATACTTTTGGAAGGGCAAAAGAAGCTTTAAAAGGAATAAATGCTAAAACAATTATTCTTCAACCTGGTAATGAAGATGATCAAAAAGCTAAATATGTAGAGGAACTTGGAGCCGAATATGTAGTAGCTTTTGGTAATGGGAAAAATGATAGAAAAATGCTGAAAAAAGCTTCTCTTGGAATAGCTATAATGCTTGAAGAAGGATGTGCTGTGGAAACACTTTTAAATGCAGATATTATAGTAAAAAGTCCTGTGGATGCTGTAGATCTTCTTTTAAATCCCAAAAGACTTGTAGCAGTCTTAAGGACTTAAATGGATAAAAAAACTATCATTCTCTGGCTTTTAACCATTTTCTTCTGGGGTATAAGCCCTATTATAGAAAAATTAGGATTAAAAAATGTAACTCCCCTTCCTGCCCTATTTGTTAGAACCTTTGCATCTTTAATTGTTATATTTTTTGCTTTAACTTTTACTTCTTCTTTTAATTTTTCCTCCTTTACCCTTAGAGACATAGGAATACTTTCTTTAAGTGGGATTGTGGGTGGATTCCTGGGGATGTTTACTTATTTTTCTCTGTTAAAAACGAAAAATGCCTCTCAAGTAGTGCCTCTTACTTCTATTTATCCTTTAGTAGCTACCCTTTTAGCTATAATATTTCTTAAAGAAAAACTTACTCTTTTTAAAATTTTGGGCACTCTTCTAATTGTGGCAGGAATTTATCTTTTATTTAAATCTTAAAGGTAGAATTTTTTTAAAATTAATCTATAATGTGCTAAAAACTTCAAAGGGAGGTGAGCTCATGGAGAGAACTTTAGTAATGATCAAACCTGATGGTGTTGAGAGAAATCTTATTGGAAAGATTATCAGTATTTTTGAGGAAAATGGTTTAAGAGTGGTAGCTCTTAAAAAAGTAAGGCTTTCTAAAGAACAGGCTAAAGCTTTTTATATTGTTCATAAAGAGAGACCTTTTTATGATAGTCTTACAGATTACATGAGTTCTGGTCCTATTGTAGCTATGGTATTAGAAGGAGAAAATGCCATTAAAAAAGTGCGTGAAATTATGGGAGCTACAGATCCAAAAGAAGCTGCAGAAGGCACTATTAGAAAACTTTTTGGAGTAGACAAAGAAAAGAATACTGTGCACGGTTCAGATAGCCCTGAATCTGCTGCAAAGGAGATTCCTTTCTTTTTTAGCGACTATGAATTAATTAGTGTGGATTAAATGACTGAAAAAGAATGGCTTGAGTATTTAAAAAAATATCTTTTTGAAAAACTTCCAGTTTTAAAAAGTCAGAATGAAGACTCTGCAGTAATAAAACTGGAAAATGGAGAGTTTCTGCTCCTTACCACTGATGCCCTTGTAGAAGGAATTCATTTTAGTTTAGATTACTATACTTTTTATGATGTAGGAGTCAAATTAGCAACTTCTAATCTAAGTGATATTGCTGCTACAGGAGGAGAGCCAGAGTGGGCTCTCCTTACCCTTGGCTCTCCTCAAGCTTTAGAAACATCCTGGATAGATCCTTTTATACAAGGACTAACAGAGACTTTACAAAAATACGAAGCTAAGTTAATAGGTGGAGATACTGTAAAATCTCCTTATTTTTTTGTAAATCTTTTTCTTACAGGAAAAACTAAAAATCCTATCCTCAGGAAAGGTGCTAAAGAGGGTGATTTAATTTTTGTTTCCAGACCCTTAGGAGAAAGTGCTGCTTTTTTGCGATATATTAAAGATCTCCCTCTTTCTGAGATTCCAGAAAATTTAAAAAAAGCACATCTTAGACCAGAACCTGAGATTCTTTTAGGAAAAGAACTTTCTTCTTTAAATCTGGCTACAGCTATGATTGATATTTCCGATGGTTTACTTCTTGATCTCTGGCGAATTTGTAAAGAAAATCAGGTAGGGGCTGAGATTTACGAGAATAAAATTCCCATTGGTAAGGGAGCAACCTTAGAGGAAGCCCTTTCAGGTGGCGAAGATTATGCCCTTTTATTTACGATAAAAAAAGAGAATTTAAAAAAATTAGAAAAATTAAGTAAAAAACTAAATAGAACTTTTTTTGGCATTGGAAAAATTATTTCTGAAAACACACTTTATTTAATAAAAAATTCTAAAAAGGTAAAAATTGACCCGAAAGGATTTGATCATTTTAAAAAATATAAAAAATGACGGGGCAAGGAATAAACCCTGCCCCGTTAAAATGTGGCTACTTTTCAACATTAATTTTAATAACTTTTTTCTTTTCTTCTGGCTTCTTGGGAAGAACGATTTTCAGCACACCATCTTTATAAGTAGCTTCTATTTTGTCATCTTCCACCTCACAAGGTAGCTGGATAGACCTCATAAAAGATCCATAAAATCTCTCCATTCTATAAAAATTCTCCTTCCGCTCTTCCTCTTCTCTTTTCTTTTCACCTTTAATTACCAGCACATTATCCACCAAACTAATTTCCATATCTTCTGGTTTTACTCCAGGAACATCCACTTTTACAATTACAGCATCATTAGTTTCAGAAACATCTATAGCTGGAACCCATTCTATACCTTCTAATTTTTCAGATAAATAACTTTTACCAAAAAATTCTTGCCATATACGATCCATTTCTTTCTTTAATTCTTGAAGTGGACGCCATACTACTAATTCAGCCATATTCTCACCTCCTTTCTTTTATTTTTTCTCATTTATTTTTCTGGTTTAAGAAGATAAGAATGAAAAAAATTTTTTCAAGTAGATGGATGATAAACTTTTTTATACTTTTTTTAAACTTAATATATTGAAACTTTGTCAATCGTATTTACTTTTTTAAAATAAAAATTTGAATAAAAGTAAGGAGGTTAAAAAGTATGAAACTTGAGAGATTTACCTTTAAAGCCCAGGAGGCTTTACAGGAAGCCCAGCGTATAGCAGAATCCTATAATCATCCCCAATTAGAGCCAGAGCACTTACTTAAAGCTCTGGTTGAGCAAGAAGGGGGATTAATTCCTATAATTTTGGATAGATTAGGAGTTAATTCTAAAATTGTAGCCTCAGACTTAGACGAAATTTTGGAGAAGTTTCCAAGAATAACACAAGGAGCTTATCAGCTCTATGTTTCTGTGAATCTGAAACAGGTGCTTGATAGAGCAGAATTTTTAGCAAAAGAAATGAGAGATGAATATATTTCTACAGAACATCTATTTTTAGCTATTATTGATAGTCCCACTCGTGCAGGAGATATTTTAAGAAGAAGAGGTGTAACTTTTAGCAATACCAAGGAGGTAATTAACAAAATAAGAAAAGGACAGAGGATTACTGATCAAAATCCAGAGGAAAAGTATCAGGCTTTAGAAAAGTTTGGTAGGGATCTTACTGCTCTGGCTAAAGCAGGGAAGCTTGATCCTGTAATTGGTAGAGATGAGGAAATAAGAAGGGTTATGCATATTCTTTCCAGAAGGACTAAAAATAATCCTGTTTTGGTGGGAGAACCAGGTGTTGGTAAAACAGCTATTGTAGAGGGGCTGGCTCAAAGAATTGTAGCAGGAGATGTGCCTGAGATTTTAAAGAATAAAAGAATTATTCAGTTAGATTTAGGAGCATTACTTGCTGGAACCAAGTTTAGAGGTGAATTTGAAGAAAGATTAAAAGCTGTTTTAAGAGAAGTTCAGGCAAGTGAGGGAGAAATAATTCTGTTTATTGATGAGATTCATACTATTGTAGGTGCTGGTGCTGCTGAAGGTGCTATGGATGCTGCTAATATGCTAAAACCTGCTCTTGCCAGAGGTGAGCTCAGGTGTATTGGAGCTACTACTATAGAAGAATACCGTAAATACATAGAAAAAGATCCAGCTTTAGAAAGAAGATTTCAACCTGTTTATGTGGATGAGCCTTCTCCAGAGGAAGCTATAGCTATTTTAAGAGGATTAAAGGAAAAATACGAAGTGCATCATGGAGTTAAAATTACTGATAATGCTATTGTAGCAGCTGTAATGCTTTCTCATAGATACATTACAGATAGATATCTCCCAGACAAAGCCATAGACCTAATAGATGAGGCTGCAGCAAAGCTTCGTATAGAAATAGATTCTATGCCTACAGAAATAGATGAAATAGAAAGAAAGATTAAACAGCTTGAAATTGAAAAGGTGGCTTTAGAAAAAGAAACAGATCCTAAAGCAAAAGAAAGATTTAAGAAAATTTTAGACCAGCTTGAAGAATTAAGGGCAAAGGTTGAAGCTTTAAAGACTCAATGGTTAAAAGAAAAAGAGGTTATTCAGAAAATAAGGAAACTCAAGGAAAAAATAGATCAACTTAAAATTGAAGCTCAGCAGGCAGAAAGAAAGGGTGATCTCAACAGAGTAGCAGAAATTATTTATGGAATTATCCCACAGTTAGAAAAGGAATTAGAAGAAGAAAATAAGAAGTTAGCCGAGATTCAAAAAGAACATAAATTCTTAAAAGAAGAAGTTGATGCTGAAGATATAGCTCAGATTATTTCCAAGTGGACAGGAATTCCTGTAAGCAGGCTTTTAGAGAGTGAAAGAGAAAAACTGCTTAAGATTGAAGAGAGATTAAAACAAAGGGTGGTTGGACAGGATCATGCAATATCTGCAGTGGCTAATGCTTTAAGAAGAGCCCGTGCAGGATTAAAAGATCCTAACAGACCTATAGGCTCTTTCTTATTCATTGGACCTACGGGTGTAGGAAAAACAGAACTTGCCAAGGCTTTAGCAGAATTTATGTTTGATACCGAAGAGGCTATGATAAGAATTGATATGACTGAATATATGGAAAAGCACTCTGTAGCAAGACTTATAGGTGCTCCTCCAGGATATGTGGGTTATGAAGAGGGAGGTCAGCTTACCGAAGCTGTTAGAAGAAGACCTTATTCAGTAATATTATTTGATGAAATTGAAAAAGCCCATCCCGATGTATTTAACATTTTATTACAGGTGCTTGATGACGGGAGACTTACTGATGGAAAAGGACGCACTGTAGATTTTAGAAATACCATTATTATCATGACCTCTAATGTGGGAAGTATGTATTTCCAGGATCCTTCTATATCCCGAAATGAAATAGAAAATAAAATTTTTGACCTTCTTAAAACCACTTTTAGACCTGAATTTTTGAACCGTATAGACGAAATTATCATTTTTAACAACCTTACCAGAGAAGAAATAATTAAGATAGTAGATATTCAGATAAAATATCTCAATGAGAGACTTGTAGAAAAAGGAATGTTCCTTGAACTTACAGAGAAGGCTAAGGAGCTTCTGGCTACCTATGGATATGATCCAGTATTTGGTGCAAGACCACTTAAAAGAGCTATCCAGAGGTATATTGAAAATCCTTTAGCTTTAAAAATTTTAGAAGGAGCCTTCAATGAGGGAGATAAGATAATAGTGGATGCTAATGAATTGGGAGAATTTGTCTTTAAAAAAGCTGAAACCCATTAAAAATTTCCCTTTACTGGGGCGCTTCGCCCCAGCTCTTCTTGCTAATATTTTAAGTGAGTGTAAATTTTAAATGGGAGAAGATAAGTTATGAGAAAGTATAAAATAATTTACATGGGAAGTCCAGAATTTGCCATTCCTCCTTTACAAGGTCTTTTTGAAAAAGAAAAAATAATAGCAGTGGTTACTCAACCTGATAAACCAAAAGGTAGAGGTCTGAAACTCTCTCCCTGTCCTGTAAAAGAATGGGCTTTATCTCAAAATCTTAAAATATTAGATCCTCCTAAAATTAAGAATACTGAATTTATAGAAACTTTAAAATCTTTTTCACCGGATTTAATAGTGGTATGCGCCTATGGAAAAATTTTACCTAAGGAGATTCTTGAAATTCCCAGATTTGGTTGCTGGAATATTCATGCTTCCCTTCTTCCGAAATACAGAGGAGCCTCTCCTATAAATTGGGCTATCTTAGAAGGCGAAAAAGAAACAGGTATTACCATAATGCTCATGGATGAAGGAATGGATACAGGTCCGATTTTACTACAGAAAAAACTTCCTATTTTAGAAGAAGATACAGCTATAACTCTTTCGCAAAAGCTAAGCCTTTTAGGAAAAGACGCTATTTTAGAAGCTATAAATTTACATAAACAAAATAAATTAAAAGCTTTTCCTCAACCTGAAGATGGAATTTCTTATGCTCCTCTTTTAAAAAAAGAAGACGGCTTTTTTACCTTTGAAGAACCTGCAGATTTAATAGAAAGAAAAGTTAGAGCTTTTTTACCCTGGCCTACAGCTCATACTTATTATAAAAATAAACTTTTAAAAGTTTTTTCAGCCAAAGCAGTTTCTATAGAGCATAAAAAAACTCCAGGCACTATTTTAAAAATAGAAAAAGAAGGCATACTGGTAGCCACCTCTAAAGGAGCTATTTTACTTAAAGAGCTGCAGCTTGAGGGAAAGAAAAGACTCTCTGGTTATGAATTTGCCTGTGGTCAGAGGCTTAAAACAGATGCTCTTTTGGAGTAAGATCTGGTATTCTTCCTTTGTGAAGACTCTTTAATATAGGAGAAGCAATAAATATAGAACTATAAGTTCCTACAATAAATCCTATAGTAAGAGCCAAGGCAAAATCCCTTATTACTATTCCACCAAAGATTAAAAGGCTTAAAGAACCAAAAAGAGTGGTAATAGTGGTAATAAGAGTTCTCGCAAGCATTTCATTTATACTGGCATTTATAAGTTTATCAAAATCTTTAAATTTTTTCTTTAAAATGTTTTCTCTTATTCTATCAAAAATTACCACTGTATCTGTAAGAGAATAACCAGCAAGTGTAAGAAGTGCTGTAATAAAAAGAAGATTTATCTCTTTTCCAAGAAGATAGAAAATAGCTAAGGTAACCAAAACATCGTGAAAAGTAGCAATTCCAGCAGCTACTCCAAAGTTAAAATTAAATCTAAAGCTGAGATAAAGAATAATTCCAATAAGAGCACCTATAATAGCAAAAATAGCTTTATTTCTAAGCTCCTTACTAATAACAGAACCTATCTCTTCCTTTGCAGCAACGGTAAATTTATAGTCTGAACATTTTTCGTTAAGTATATTAATAACCTTTTTTACCTCATTTGTAAGGGTTTCTTTAGAGCTTTTTATTTTTAATAAAATCATATTTTCTCCCTTTACATCCTGAAGGGTAAAATCTTTTATTCCACCCTCTGCAAGGGCTTTTCTAATTTTTTCAAGCTGAACAGTTTTATTAGTTTTTAAATAAAGAAGAGTTCCACCAGTAAAATCAATTCCTAAGTTAGCTTTTCCTCTAAAAGCCTGTATGGTAGCTACTATTCCTGCTAAACAAAGAATTACAGAAATAGTAATACAGATTTTTTTATACTTCATAAAATCAAAGTTGGGATTTCTTATAAGCTCAAAGAATTTGATTTTAAATTCCTTACCTTTTTCATAAAGGTATTCATAAAAGATTTTGGTAACAAAAATAGCAGTAAAGAGGTTTACTATAATGGAAATAGAAAGGGTTACGGCAAATCCTCTAATTGGTCCTGTTCCGAAAATGAAGAGAATAAGAGAAGTAATTAAAACGGTAATATGTGCATCAAAGATTGTCCAGAAAGCCCTGGAATATCCCTGAAAAATTGCTGAATAGCCTGTTCTACCAAGCTTCATCTCTTCTCTAATTCTTTCAAAAATCAGAACATTAGAGTCAACTCCCATTCCTATACTCAGAATTATTCCTGCAATACCAGGAAGTGTTAAAGTAGCCTGAAAAGCTGAAAGAAGTGCTAAAAGGAAATAAACATTTAAAATGAGTGCTATTACTGCTATAACACCAGAGATCTGATAATAAATACAAGTAAAAATAACAACTGCAGATGCTCCTATAAGCCCTGCTATAATACCCTTTTGAATAGAATCTCTTCCAAGAGAGGGACCTATAGTAATATTCTGCAGAATTTTAACTGGAGCAGGTAAAGCTCCTGCTCTTAACACTAATGCTAAATCTGAAGCCTCTTCCATAGTAAAACTTCCTGTTATTTGAGCACTTCCACCAGAGATTTTCTCCCTTATCACAGGAGCTGATTTTACTACTTCATCCAGCACTATAGCCAGCCTTTTACCCACATTCTCTCCTGTAATATGTTCAAAAATCTTGGCTCCTCTTGAATCAAACTCTAACCATACATAAGGTTCATTTGTTTGAGGATCTATTCTTACCTGTGCATTTTTAAGATATGTCCCTGTAAGAACTGCTTCCTTTTTAAGGATAATCGGTTTTTTTATTATTCTTCCTGTTTCTCTATCTTTCTCCACCAGAAAATAAAATTCATCATCTAAAGGAATATAAGGACTTAATATCTTTCTCCACTCTTCAAGAGAAGCATTAGGTTTTATTTTTCCTTCTTTTACAAACTGATGCATTATAGTTTCAATACGATCTATATTCCTCATAGCTTCTTCATCAACAAGTTTAAATTCCAGCTGAGCAGTCTGTCCTATTACTTTAATAGCCCTTTGAGGATCCTTTAAACCAGGAAGTTGCACTACTACTTTATCAGAGCCTTGTGTAGTAATTACTGCCTCAGCCACTCCAAACTGATCTATTCTGTTTCTAATTACCTCCAAGACCTGATTTAAAATATTTTTCTTAATATAAGCTATTCTCTCAGGAGAGAGAGTAATCTCTATAGTGAAAGTTCCTTCCCGAGGAATTTCTTTTACTATCTTCAGCTCTTTAAAATTTTTCAAAACATTATTTTTAAAAAATTCTGCATCGTCTCTATTAAAAAATCTAAAAATAGCCTTAAGCTCCTTAATAGAAAGTTCAAAATTAATCTCTGCTCTGCTGAGCTGAACTTTTATATCTTCAATATAATTATCAAACTGATTTTCTAAAGCTTTCCTAAGATCAGGCTGCAGAATTAAGTGAACTCCTCCTTTTAAATCCAGACCAAGTTTTAATTCTCCTCTATAAATATATTTTTTAAACCAAGAAGGTAAATTAGGAACAAAAGTTGGAAGCAAAAGAAAGCCTGCTAAAATTATTAAAAAAATAAGTAAACCAATCTTAAACTTCAGTCTTGTTGACAAGGCTCGTTAACCTCCTTAGTTTTTACATGATAAAGCTTTTTTAATGTTTTCCAGGTTATATCTCAATAATTCTATATAAGTGCCAGGCATATAATAAGTTCCACCAGACCATAATTTTATTACCTTTATTCCCTTACTTTCAAAATAGTTTCTATACCTTTCAAATTCAGGATCTGTTAAAAAAACTATTTTATTTTCATGATGTTGAACTCCTTCCAAGATTTTCGTGAGTCTTTTTATACTTGGTTCTCCCTCTTTATGATGTCCTTTTATAAGTGTAATCTGATTAATTCCTGCATCTTCTAAAAGATAACCAAAAACAGGATGTCCAAGAATATAAATCTCTTTATACTTACAAGCACAAAGATTTTTATACTCTTGCCTCACTTTTTCAAGTTCCTCAAAAAATTTTTCAGCCCTTTTTTTGTAAAAGGAATAGTTTTGCAGCTTTTGATCTTTTAAATACTCTAAAAAATCTTCTACCAATAATCTTACCCTTTTTAAATCAAACCATAAATGGGGATCTGGGAATTTCTTTTCTCCTCTTGCAAGACTAAGGGTAACCCTTCCTTTTCTTAAAGGATAAACCCTGTCTGCCCAATATTCAGTTCCCACAATTATTACCAGATCAGCTTTTTTTATCTTTAACCACTGAGATAAAGTGGGCTCAAAGCTATGAAAGTCTTGTTTTTCAGACTGCAATTGATAAACCTTACAATCTGGAACAATTTCTTCTACAATTTTTTCCAGAGGAGAATTGGATACCACAATTTCCAAAGCATGAGAAAGACCTTGGAGAAAAACAAAAAAACAAAAAAATAATAAACCAATAAAAACTCTTTTCATAGATTCCCCTCAGTAAACTTTCCAAAAATTTTAAATAGGTTTTTCAAAAAAACAAGTGCTAAAAAGCAATAAAAGAGGTTATTATTTTATAAATCTTGCGATGAAATCTTCTCTTTATAACTATTAATCTTAAATAAGGTAAGTTTTTTAAAATCTCTTCTTTTTTTCCATAAGGGATTCTTAATTTATAAATCCTTCCAGGAGGGGTTATTTTTCTCCTAAGTTCTGCATTTAGTTTAAGAAGAAGTTTATAATCTATATTTCCTGCCAGAGCAAATACCTTTAAATCTATTCCTCCATTTACTTCTATTTCCTCAAAATTTAGTGGTTTTTCCACTATAGGTTTGAATCCATACTTTTTAGGATTTTTAGCAATAAGGGTTACAGCCATCCATTGAGGTAAATAGGCTGTAGTTTCTAAAGGTAATCTGTTGGATCTCATCAACTGCCAGTAATCCACAAAATTTCTTGCTTTTAAAATCTTTAAAAGTTTACCCTCACCCAGGTTATAGCTTGCAACAGCTTCTCTCCAGTCTCCAAAGATTTCATACAATCTTTTCAAATACCTTGCAGCAGCATAAGTGGATTTAATAAAGTCCTTTCTTTCATCAATCCAGTAATTTACTTTAAGCCCATAGCGTCTGGCTGTGCCTTTCATAAATTGCCAGATTCCCACAGCACCAGCCCTTGAAACTGCAAAGGGATTGCATCCACTCTCTATAAGAGCTAAATATACAAGATCCTCGGGTATTCCAAATTCTTTAAAAATAGCCCTAAAATAAGGCAAATAAATTCCGCATCTATCAAACCATTTCTGTAACCCTACCCTTCCTCTGGTAGTATAGTAATGAATAAAGTAAGCCACCTGAGCATTAATATCAGGAGGCAAATTTTTTATTATTTCTGGAGGAAGCTCCTGAAAGGTTTCAAATGTTTCACTTTCTAAATTTATAGTCTCCTGGGTAAGTAAACTCTCATCTCCAAAAACAGGAAAGGATAAGCTCAATATCAAAAAAATACTTAGAAAAAAAGTTAGTTTTTTCTTTAAATCCATTTTTGGCTAAAAATTTAAAAGCTCCTGGGCTATTTTAGATAAAACTTGAATATTATAATAAGTATCTTCTTCATTGTGGGCTTCTGAAGTTAAAATAGGTGTTATCTTCTTTTCTTTTAAAAAGTTAAAAATATTTTCAAATTTAATTACTCCCTTACCTACAGCTAAGTGGTCATCATATTTACCTAAATTATCATGGCAATGAATTTCCCGAAGATAAGGATATAAAATCTTTAACCATTCCAATTCTTCTTTTTCTGAAAAAACTCTTGCATGAGCTGGATCAAAGCACCATCCAAGTTCTTCTTTAAAGGTCTCAAAAATAGGTTTTACAAAATCTGGATCTGGTTCAAAAACATTCTCCAAGGATAAAGTAACTCCAAACTCTTTACTGAATTCTAAAATTCTCTCAAGGCTTTCTATAAAAATCTTCCTCCATTCCTCTTTTACTTCTCTATGATAGTCAGCATGATAGCCTGAGTGTAAAACCATGTTTAAAGGCTCAAAAAAAGCAGCCCTTTCTATAGCTAAAAAAATTCTTCTTAAACTTGCCTCTTTAATCCAGGGATCAAGAGCACCTGGAGATAAATCCATAAAAGGTAAATGCACAGTGGTTTTTATTCCTGCCTCTTTTAATCTTTGGGAAAGTTTTTTAAACTCAAAATAGGAAAATTCATCTAACACACGGGCATTTAATGCTATTTCTACATTTATTCCTTTTTCCAGCACCAAAGGTAAATACTTTTCCACTAAGAGATGAAGAGGAATAGACACAAATACTCGGGATTCCATTTTTATCCCCTCTTTTCATAAAACTCCTTTATTACTTTTATAATATATCTAACTTCCTCTTCAGTTAAATAAGGATACAAAGGAAGACTTAAAACCTCTTCTGCTACTCTTTCTGTAACAGGGAGATCACCTTTTTTAAACCCAAGATTTTTATATACAGGTTGAAGATGGAGTGGATAGGCATAGTAAATCCCTGTGCCCACTCCTTTTTCAGCCAGGTATTTTCTTAAGTCCTCTCTCTGCTGTGTTCTTATAGTAAAAAGACTCCAAGTGCAATAGTAATTTTGGGGAACAAAGGGAAGTTTTAACTGTGGTTCCAATTCTTTTAGTTCTTCTAAGTAAATTTTTGCAAGTTTATTTCTTAATTCTATTTCTTTTTCAAAATACTTATACTTTACAAGTAAAATTGCACTGTGAATCTCATCAATTCTTCCATTCACTCCATGATACTCATAAAAGTAAGGTTTAGTTTGACCGTGCTCTTTTAAATATCTAATCCTCTGAGCAAGCTCTTTACTTGAGGTAAAAACCATTCCAGCATCACCACATGTGGAAAGAGGTTTAGTTGGATAAAAAGAAGTGGCAGAAGCTATGCCAAAAGTGCCTACCTTTTTATCTACAATTCTTGCTCCAAAAGATTGACAAATATCTTCAATTAAAACCAATCCCTTTTCTTCGCAAAATTCTTTTATCTCATAAAGCTCTGCAGGAAGCCCGAATAAACTAACTACTGTAACTCCTACACTCTTTTTGCCTTCTTTGCTTAATTTTTCATAACTTTCCTTTAAACTCTCTATAGAAATATTATAAGTCCTTTCATCTATATCCACAAAATAGGGAATTAATCCAGCTCTTATCACCACTTCTGAAGTGGCTATAAAAGTAAAAGATGGCACAAAAATATAAGAATTTTTCGGAAAATTGAGGGCTTTTAGAATTAAATAAAGAGCCTCTGTTCCTGAAGAAACTCCTATTCCATAATTCACTCCTAAGTATTCAGCAAGTATCCTTTCCAGCTCCTGAGTCTTTGGACCATTTAAATAGGCACAACTCCTTAAAACCTCTGACACAGCCTTTTCTATTTCCGCTCCATATCTCTCATATCCTCTTTTTAAATCTATAAATTTTATATCCATAAAAAACTCCATTTTATTGCAAAAAGTTTGTCCATAATTATACTTTAATTTTCAAGAAACTCTATCCTAAAAAATTTTTTCTTATGAAAAAAGTTCTTTTTTACAGAAGAGGAGCTCTTGGAGATACTCTTCTTACCTTTCCTGTGCTGGAAGTTCTTAAAAAAGAAGGTTATCACATTACTGCTATAGGAAATACAGATTATTTTAAAATAGCAAAATATGCAGGCTGGATAGATGAAATGTATAGCGATTTTTATCCTCAAATTTTAAATAGGCATTACGATAAAAAAATTATTTTTTCTAAAGCTGATGGGATTCCTCCTTTCCCTTCAAAAAGAATATGGATTGTGGATTATTACTTTGAAGTGCTTAAACTAAAAAAAGATTTTTCTTCTATCTTACCTCTGAAAGGCTCTTTAAACACATCTCTTAAAAATAAAGCAGTGCTTCATCCAGGAAGTGGTTCTCCTAAAAAAATTCCTGATTTTTCTTTATTTGAAAGAATAGAAAATTTTCTTAAATTAAAGGGATTTGAGGTTGTTTATCTCGTGGGAGAGGCTGATGAATGGATAAAAAAATATAAAAAAAATATTTGGGAATGTCTGGAGCCTTTGGAAATAGCTTTAGCTCTGAAGTCCTGTAGGCTTTTTGTAGGAGTTGACAGTGGAATATCACATCTTGCCTGTTACTTAGGAATAAATTCTTTTGTGTTTTTTGGTCCTTCAGATCCTGTAGTATGGAAACCCTTAGGCACTAACTATCATCTTATCAGCTTAAATCTTAAGTGTAGCCCTTGCTTTCCTAATACTTGCTCAAATCCTCAATGTCTCAACCCACAAGCCCTTTTTGAAAAATTTCTCCAGTATTTCAATTTATAAAAATAAACAATAAATCATTTCTTTTTTATTGTTTTTTTCTATTAGAATTCTTTTTGTTTGTGGGGTAAATTTTTAGGATAAAAGCTAAAAAATGGAGGAGGGATAGTTATGAAAGAGGTAGATGTTAAAGGTCTTCCATGTCCTCAACCTGTAATCAAAACTAAGGAAGCTTTGGATTCTATTAGTGTGGGAGAAAAAATAAAAGTTATTCTGGATAATGAAACCTCTTTAAAAAATGTTCAAAAATTTGTAAATGCACAGGGGCATAAAATTCTTTCTATAGAAAGAGCTGAATCTGAGTTTGTGGTAATTATTGAAAAAGCTGAGGGAGAAAGTAAAGAAGTTCCTATTACTTGTGAAATTCCTTCTAAGGAAAAGAATAATATGTTTATAATTATTGCTACTCATACCATGGGACCCGAGGAAAAACTGGGTAAAATTTTAATGAAGGCATTTTTTGAAACTATGCTTGTGCATAATTTATTACCTGATAGAATATTTTTTATGAACAAAGGAATTTTTCTTACTACAGTTGAAGAGGAGTTTATTCCTGTATTAAAGGAGCTTGAGAAAAAGGGAGTGGAGATTTTTACCTGCGGAACTTGTTTAAAGTATTTTGAATTAGAAGATAAGTTAAAAGTTGGACATAGAGCAGGAACTGATGTATATTTAGAAGGAATGTTTTATTTTAAGAAAACCATTTGGATTGGATAGGAGGGAGGTTATGAAGGTAGGTATTTTAATGGGAAGCGATTCTGATCTTCCTATAATGAAAGATGCTGTAGAAGTTTTAAAATCTTTTGAAGTCCCTTATGAAATTTCTATTATCTCTGCTCATAGAACTCCTGAAGCTGCTTTTGAGTATGCAAAAACTGCAGAGGAAAGAGGATTAGAGGTAATCATAGCAGGTGCAGGAGGGGCTGCTCATCTTCCAGGAGTTATAGCTGCTCTTACCACACTTCCTGTAATAGGAGTTCCTATAAAAAGTAAAACCCTTAATGGACTTGACTCACTTCTTTCTATTGTGCAGATGCCCTCAGGAATACCAGTTGCTACAGTAGCTATAAATGGTGCAAAAAACGCTGCTCTTCTTGCATTGCATATCCTTTCTATAAAATATCCAGAAATAAAAGAAAAACTTAAAAAGTATAGAGAAAAAATGAAAAATACTGTAATAGAAAAAAATCAAAAATTACAAAAAGAAGGGCTTGAAAGTTTTTTAACTTAAATTTTAGCTTAAATATTTGAATGCCTTCTGCCCTATATCTTTTCTATAGTGTGCACCATCAAAATGGATTAAAGATACTGCTTTATAGGCTTTTTCTATAGCAGAAGGTATATCTTTATCAAGAGCTGTTACTCCCAGCACCCTTCCTCCGTTGGTGTAAACTTCCTCCCCTTCCCTTTTTGTTCCAGCATGAAAAACAATTACCCCTGGAATTTGAGAGACTTTCTCTAAGCCTTCTATTTTCTTTCCTTTTTCATATTTTCCAGGATAACCCTTACTTGCCATAACCACACAAACAGCAGCTTCTTTCTTTTCCTTTAATTCCACTTCAGAAAGTTTTCCTTCTAAGGTCTTCTCAATAATTTCTAAAAAGTCATTTTCAATCCTTGGAAGGATTGCCTGTGCCTCTGGATCTCCGAGTCTACAGTTAAATTCAAGCACATACGGTTCATTATTAACTATCATAAGCCCTGCATATAAAAATCCTAAATAAGGATGCCCTTCTTTTTGCATGGTTTTAATAATTGGTGTTATTACCTTTTCTTCTATTTTTTTCCTTAGTTCTTGGTTTATCAAAGGAGCAGGAGAATAGGCTCCCATTCCCCCTGTATTTGGACCTTGGTCATTATCAAGAAGTCTCTTATGATCCTGGGAGGTAGGAAGAGCTTTAAAAGTCTCTCCATCTGTAATTACTATATAAGAAGCTTCTTCTCCTACCAATTTTTCCTCAATCACCACCTTGTTTCCAGAATCTCCGAAAATTTTTTCTTCCATAAGTTTTTCTATAGCTGCATAAGCTTCTTCCTTGGTCTCACAAACAAAAACACCCTTTCCAGCACAAAGTCCATCAGCTTTTACTACAATAGGTGCACCTACTTTTTCAATATAAGCTTTAGCTTTGGAAGGTTCATCAAATATCTCAAACTTAGCTGTAGGAACTCCTGCCTTAGCCATAATCTCCTTAGCAAAAGCTTTACTTCCTTCAAGTAAAGCCCCCCTGGTATCAGGTCCAAAAACCTTTATTCCCTGCTCAGAAAGATAATCTTTTATCCCTTTTACAAGAGGCTCTTCAGGTCCTGGAATTACAAGATCTATCTGTTTTTCTTTACAAAACTCAGCTATTTTTTCAAAATCTTTTACACTTATATCTGAAACAACTTGAGCAATTTGAGAAATCCCTCCATTTCCCGGGATACAATACAATTCCTTTAATCTGGATGAGTTAGAAACAACATAACAAATAGCGTGCTCTCTTCCACCTCCTCCCAGAACTAATATTTTCATCTTTATCCTCTCCTTTCCAAATTTTTTAAAATTTCATCTTTTAAAAACAAATTATATTTTTAAATACTCTTATGTCAACTGTAAAAAAGGCTGTGTGAAAAAATTTTCTATTTATGAAGGTTCATCCTCCCCCAATTTACCAAATATTACAAATCAAGAAAAAGTTGGATTTTTAGTTTTTTGTCTAATTTTTAGTAAGATTTTGTTAAATTTTGAAGTTTTTGTGCTTAGGCTGAAATATATCCCTTTCCCACGGTCTTTCAGAGAAAGGAAAGATTTAGATATGAAAGAACCCGTCTGATTACAAATTTACAAAAGTCCAAAACTCCGTAATACCTCTGCAAGCTTCCTGTCTTCCTTAGCCAGCTCTTTTAATGCATCTATTAGCTTCCTGAGCTTCCCCTCCCTTTCTAAAAACTCAATAACTTCGTCTCTGGCTTTTCTAATAATCGTCCTCCTGTCCCAATAAGCAAAACCTATCAGTGCCACTACCAAAGCAGTAAATATCCCTACTATCATCTTTAAAAAACTCATCATCTCTTCAAACCGCTTGTTCATATCAGCTCGCATTTCCTCAAATCGTTT
>CAZQIW010000017.1:0-18170 GCA_964593845.1 uncultured Thermodesulfatator sp.
AAAATACACTTTCTCAAAAAAGGAGGCAAAAATGCTTAGAACTAAGTTATTAATGAAGTTTATTTTAATCTTTACTATTTTCGCTTCAATTATTTTAAACTCTTCTTCTGGGAAAGCAAAAACTACAAAAAAAATTCTTATGATTATTGCTTCTCACAATTTTAGGGATGAAGAACTTCTTATTCCAAAAAAACTTTTTGAAGAAAAAGGTTATAAAGTAGTAATAGCTTCTTCTACTTTAAGTCCAGCAAAGGGGATGCTTGGCACAGTAGTTGTTCCAGAAATTTTAATTAATCAGGTAAAAGTTGATGATTATGAGGCTATAATATTTGTTGGAGGAATTGGTTCTCAAGAATATTTTCACAATTCTGTAGCTCACCGAATTGCCCAAGAGGCAATTAAAAAAGAAAAAATTCTTGGAGCTATTTGTTTAGCACCATGTATATTAGCAGAAGCTGGAGTTTTAAAGGGTAAAAAAGCCACAGTATGGTATTCTGCAGCCCAACTTTTAGAAGAAAAAGGAGCTATTTATACAGGAAAACCCGTGGAAATAGATGGAAAAATAGTCACTGGCTCAGGACCCCAGGCTGCTCAGGAATTCGCTCTAACTATTATAAAACTCTTAAAAACTAAATAATTTCTTATTCGCCTCCTTTTTCATTCACTAACTTTTTTAACTCAAGATAGGTCTCTCTAACTTTATAAGTGTATTCTAAATATAAAGGAAGTTCTTCTAAGGGTATTGCTTGGGGTCCGTCACAAAGAGCTTTCTCAGGGCAAGGATGAAATTCCACTAATACTGCATTTGCTCCAGCTATTACTCCCTGAGCTGTTACATGATAAATGTCTCTTATTCCATCAGGAGCTTTAAGTCTTGAGCCTATAGGATGAGAAGGATCTATGCATACTGGAAGTCTGGTAAGACGTTTCACTACAGGGACATGCCCAAAATCCACCAGATTTCTATGGGGATCACCTAAATGAGTTCTAACTCCTCTTAAACAAAAGATAATTTTAGTATTTCCTTCAGAAGCAATGTATTCTGCTGCATTAAGACTTTCTTCTAAAGCTAAACCATATCCTCTTTTATAAAGCACAGGAAAATCCTGTTGCCTACCTACAGCTTTTAATAGCTCAAAATTTTGAGCATTACGAGTACCTATTTGAAGAATTACTCCGCAGGGATGCCCTGTGGTCTCCAAGGCTTCTCTTATTTCATCTATATGATGGGGAGCCAGCACTTCCATAACAATTATTTTAATCTCGTATTTTCCAGCTAATTCAAAAAGCCAGGGCAAACACTCTTTACCAAGCCCCTGGAAATCATAAGGAGAAGTGCGTGGTTTATAAGCACCCATACGGGCACAGCTCACTCCATTTTCTTTTAATGCTTTAAATATAGCCTCTGCATTTTCATAAGTGTCCACAGCACACAAACCAGCAAAAATATGAAAACTATCCTGATTGAACTGAAGACCTTTATATTCAAACCCAAAATCCGTTAAAACTCCGTGTCTTCCAATTAGCCTATATTTGGTAGTAACTTTTATTGCCTTTTCTACTCCAGGTAAATGTTCTACCTCTTCGTGCGGAACCATGTAATCTTCCCCTATGAGATGAATTTCTAAAACATTACGAGTAACCCCTTTATTTTCAATAACTTTTATTTTTAAATGGGGAAATCGTTCTAAATATTTAAGCAAAGACTTAAACTCAGCGCTATCCTGAGTAATTTGAGGCTCCATGATGATTATCATATAATCCTCCCCTCCTTAAATTTCTTTTTAATAAATACTAAATTTAACACCTAATTTTTTATTTTTTCAATAGTTTGTTAATTTTAGGACAATTATTTAAAGCTTAAAAATTTTGGGTATAGCCAATTTGAAAAGATTGGCAAAAAATTAATTTTAGGATAAAATTTTATTCAAAAATTACTTAAAAGGAGGAAGAATTGAATCCTAAGATAGTATTTTTTGATACTACTTTAAGAGATGGTGAACAATCTCCAGGTGTTGCTCTTGATTTAAAACAGAAAGTAGAAATAGGAAATGCTTTAGCTGAACTGGGTATAGATGTTATAGAGGCAGGTTTTCCTGTCACTTCTCCTGGAGATTTTGAAGCTGTTAAAACTTTAGCTAAAGAAGTTAAAGGAGTTACCATAGCAGCTTTAGCCAGAGCAAATAAAAAAGATATAGAAGTTGCTTGGGAGGCTGTAAAATTTTCAGAATCCCCAAGAATACACACTTTTATTGCTACCTCTGATATTCATCTTAAGTATAAATTAAAAAAGAGCAGAGAACAGGTGCTTGAGCTTACTAAGGAAGCAGTTAAATATGCTCGTTCTCTCTGTCCGGATGTAGAGTTTTCAGCAGAAGATGCCACTCGTAGCGACTGGGACTATCTTGCACAGGTGGTGTTGGAAGCAGTTAAAGCAGGGGCTCAGACAATTAACATTCCTGATACAGTGGGATATACTGTGCCACAGGAATATTATAACTTGATTAAATTTTTGATTGAAAAACTTATTACCGCAGGTTATGAAGAGGATTTAAAAGCTGGAAAATTGAGGCTTTCTGTGCATTGTCATAATGATCTTGGTTTGGCTGTAGCTAATTCTCTTTCTGCTATCTTAGCAGGGGCTACCCAGGTTGAAGGAACTATTAATGGAATTGGAGAAAGAGCTGGAAATGCAGCCTTGGAAGAGATTATAATGACTTTAAAAACCAGAAAAGACTTTTTTGAAAAAGAATTGGGATATCCTTTGAAAGTAGATATAGATACAAAAAAGATTGTTCCCATCAGTCAGCTGGTTTCAAAATATACCGGAATGGTGGTGCAGCCAAATAAGGCTATTGTGGGTGCTAATGCCTTTGCTCATGAATCTGGTATTCATCAGCATGGGATTATATGCGAGAGATCCACTTATGAGATTATTAATCCTGAAGATGTTGGATGGACTGGTTCTGCTATTGTGCTGGGTAAACACTCAGGCAGACATGCAATTGCTTTTAAACTTAGAAGCAGAGGATGGCAGTTTGATGATAATGTATTAACACAAATATTTGAAAAGTTTAGAGCAGAAATAAAAGATGTCCTCAAGAAGATAGATGAAGAGTATCTGGAAGGGATTTTGCTGGATCTCTTTTTAGAAAGAGAATACAGATATTCCTTAGTGTCTTCCCAGGTAATAAGTGTTTACAGTGGTTCTTTACGTCCTATTGCACAGATAGAGATAGAGGATAGGAAGGAGGGAAAAAAGGTTTCCATAGGTTTGGGAATAGGTCCTA
This sequence comes from uncultured Thermodesulfatator sp., assembly GCA_964593845.1. Lineage (GTDB taxonomy): Bacteria > Desulfobacterota > Thermodesulfobacteria > Thermodesulfobacteriales > Thermodesulfobacteriaceae > Thermodesulfobacterium. The sequence goes on from CAZQIW010000017.1 coordinate 3,291, forward strand.
TAGATGCAGCTTACAAGGCAGCTGCTGAAGCTCTTGGATATAGCTTTGATCAAAAGGAGGACAAAAAATATTTAAAACTTATAGACTTTAATATTAGTGCACTTACAGGAGGGACCTCTGCAGAAGGAGTTTGTGGAGTTATTATTGAAAACGAAAGAGGAATAAGAACAGCCGGGCTTGGAAGAGACGGCGATATTGTAATTGCCAGTATAAAAGCTCTTTTAAAAGCCTTAAATCGTCTGGAAGCTTTTGAGGAAAAAGGAGAATTTCTTAAAAACCAGGTTTTATCTTTGAAAGAGGAATAAAAACAGATGAAAGATTAAGAAGAAGTTCTTTCCAGAAAGTAGATTCTTTCTGTGGCTTTATTAGCCCATTGAGAGTGAGGAGTTAAGTAAATTATAGATTGCCAGAGCTCTTTTGCAAGTTTTATATTTCCTTCTCTAAAAAAGACTTCTCCCAGATAGTATCTTGCCTCTCCAGACATTTTATTTAATTTTAAAGCCTGTTTAAAATAAAACTTTGCTGTTTTGAGATCATTATCTTTAAAATGGATTAATCCCAAATAAATAAGCACTTTGGGATAGCGGGGATTTTCTCTCATAGCCTTAAGCAAAATATTAATAGCTTTCTTTTTATCTCCCAGTTGAAAATAAGTCCAGCCAAGATTGGTAAGGGCAATATAGGAATTAATGTAATAAGGATTTTGTAAGGCTTTTTTAAAATAGTATATAGCTTTTTTATATCTTTTTTCTAAAAGCATCAGAGCCCCTAAATTGTTATAAGCTCCAGAAAAGTTTGGTTTTAACTCTATTGCTCTTTTAAGATTCTTTTCAGCTTTGGCATATTCCTGCTTTCCCATATATACAAGACCAAAAAGATTATAAATTTCTGGATCACATTTATTGGTTTTTTTAGCAAGTTCAAGTTCTCTTAAAGCTTCAGTATATTTATTTTCCTTTATAAAAAGCTTAGCAAGCTCTTTGTGAGTAGAGAGTTTTTCTTTGTAATATCTTGGAGAGGCTTTGCAGCTGAAAAAGATAAGACTTAACAAAAGAATTAAAAAAAATTTCTTTTTTGCATTTCTAACCTTTTATGAATTTAATATAAACCTTTCTTGTTCTTGGACCATCGTATTCTGCAAAAAAGATTCTCTGCCAGGTCCCAAGAACAGGTTTCCCTTTTTCCACTATCAATACCACAGAAGGACCAGTAAGACTTGATTTAACATGCCCAGGAGAATTCCCTTCTAAATGCTGATAATCCAGATTTTCTGGTGCTATAAGATCAAAAACTTTAAGAATATCCTGCTTAACTGCAGGATCAGCTCCTTCGTTTATAATAATCCCTGCTGTAGTATGGGGAACATAAAGAACACATATTCCATCTTCAGGAGGTAAATTTTGAACAACTTCGTTGGTAATATCTATCAGCTCAGTTTTTCTGGAAGTTTTTATTGTAATTGTTTTCATACAATTTTATAATAAATAAACTGTGTTAAAAGTCAAGTAGAAGAGACTGATTTTTATTGATAAAGTTTTTGTAAAATCCCTTAAGGGTAACAATTGTAAAAAATTTGTTTATTCAGTAAAATAAAATCTTTGGAATTTTTTAAAGGTGAGTTATATTTAAGACGGAACGCATATATGTCTGGTATTTAGCTCAAAAATTTTTATAAAAAAACGAAGATAAAGTGACGAAGATGAGGGTGATAGAAAAAGTTAATGATATGAAAAACCTTAGTAAAGAATGGAGAAGAGAGGGATATGTTATTTCTTTTGTTCCCACTATGGGATTTTTACATGAAGGGCATTTAGCACTTGTAAGAAAAGCAAAGGAATTGGGAGATAAGGTTGTAGTAAGTATTTTTGTAAATCCTTTACAATTTGGTCCCAGTGAGGATTTCAGAGAGTATCCTCGGGATTTAGAAAGAGATAAAAAATTGCTTCAAAAAGAAGGAGTGGATGCATTGTTTGTCCCAAATGCTGAAGAAATGTATCCTCCAGATTTCCAAACCTATGTAGAGGTTACCAAGCTGACCAAGGGACTTTGTGGTGCTTTTAGACCAGGACATTTCAAGGGAGTTACCACTGTAGTTTTAAAGCTTTTTAATATTGTGCAGCCAGATATTGCTATTTTTGGAGAAAAAGATTATCAACAGCTTCAAGTAATAAAACAGATGGTAAAAGATTTAAATCTGGATATAAAAATAGTAGGACATCCTACAGTAAGAGAAACTGATGGACTTGCAATGAGTTCTCGCAATACCTATTTGTCTCCTTTAGAAAAAGAATCAGCTTTAAGCCTCTATAAAGCTTTGCTTCTTGCTGAAAAGCTTATTAAAGAAGGAGAAAAAGAAGCTAAAAAAATAAAAAAAGAGCTGGAAGAATTTATTTATAGCTTTCCTTTTACAAGAGTGCAGTATATTGAACTGGTAGATCCAGAAACTCTGGAACCTGTAGAGATTATTGATAAACCTGTTCTGTGTGCCCTTGCAGTTTATGTGGGTAAGGCAAGGCTTATAGATAATAAGATTATTGTGCCTTAAATAAAAAGAGGGTAAACTAATGTTTATCAAACTTTTAAAAAGCAAGATCCATACAGCAACAATTACTGATAAAAATTTATTTTACGAAGGAAGTTTAACTGTAGATAGGGAGATAATGGAAAAAGCTAATTTAAAACCTTTTGAAGCTGTATGGATTTATAACTTAAATAATGGAAAGCGTTTTGAGACTTATCTTATAGAAGGAAACAAAGGAGAAATAATCTTAAATGGGGCTGCAGCAAGGCTCGGAGAAATTGGAGATAAGATAATTATAGTTTCCTATGCCTGGGTATCCGAAGAAGATTTAAAAAATTTTAAAACCACTTTAGTGTATCTTAATGAGCAAAATCAAGTTGTAAAAATTAAAGAGGTATCTTCTTTATAATCTATGCCAAAGATTTATCCTGTAAGTCTTGGATGTCCCAAAAATAAAGTGGATTTTGAAAAACTTCTTTATGTTCTTCATCAAAAGAATTATGAAATAGTTCTTGTTCCAGAGGAAGCAGATATTATATGGATAAATACCTGTGCCTTTATAAGACCAGCTGTAGAAGAGGCTTTGGACCATATTTTTGAGCTTGGAGAAATAAAAAAGAATGGACAAAAGCTTGTTGTATCAGGATGCCTGACAGCAAGATATGGCTCAGAAACTTTACGAAAACTTCTTCCAGAAGTAGATGAATTTTATAGTATAGAACCTTATCAATTTTTTACCCAACAGGAACCTATAGATAGGATTCTTACAGAAAGCCCTTTTTATGCTTATTTAAAAATTGCCGAAGGTTGTAATAAAAGATGTAGCTATTGCACTATTCCCAAGATTCGGGGTCCTTTAAGAAGTAAACCTGTAGAATTGCTTTTAAAAGAAGCAGAAAATCTTTTAAAAAAAGGAATAAAAGAGCTAATTTTGGTAGCTCAGGACCTTACCTCTTATGGTAAAGATCAGGGAAAAAAGGATGCTCTTTTAGAGCTAATAGAGAAAATCGCAGAGCTTCCCTATGAATTCAGAATAAGACTTCTTTATCTCTATCCCTCAGGTATTACTAAAAAATTGATTGAAACGGTTTTATCCAATCCTAAGGTAGTGCCTTATTTTGATATTCCTATTCAACATGCCCATCCTGAAATTTTAAAAAAAATGCGACGCCCCTCAGATCCAGAAAAAATTGAAGAACTTATTGAATATATCAGAGCATTAAATCCTCTTTCTGGAATAAGAACCACTGTAATCGTAGGATTTCCAGGAGAAGGAGAAAAGGAGTTTGACTATCTTTGTGAATTTTTAAAAAAAGTAAGCTTTGATCATTTAGGAGTTTTTATTTTTTATCCAGAAGAAGGAACTCCTGCTGAAAAATTTACGCCACGTGTGCCTTATAAAGAAAAAATAAGAAGAAAGAAAGAGATCATGAGGTTGCAAAAAGAGATTTCCAGAAGCAGGCTGCAAAGAAGAATAGGTTCAGAGGAGGAAATTTTAATTCTTGGGGAGGACATACGGGGGAGATCTTTTGGAATAGCCAAAATTCAGGCACCTGAAATAGATGGAATTACCTATTTAAAAACAAAGAAAAAAATTGAAATTTTCCCAGGGGAGCTGGTAAAGGTAAAAATTAAAAAAGCAGGAGCTTATGATCTCTGGGCAGAACCAGCTAAAGAATAAATTTTACAAGTTCATCATCAGAAATAATATTTTTCAATTTTTCTCTTACATATTCTGGAGTAATTACTACTTTTGTAGGAGCAATATCTGGAGCTTCAAAAGAAATATCTTCTAAAACTCTTTCTACCACTGTATAAAGTCTTCTTGCTCCTATATTTTCCATTCTATGATTTATTTCAAAAGCAACCTGAGCTAATTCTTCAATTGCTTCTTTGGTAAATTCCAGTTCCACTCCTTCTGTGGCAAGCAGGGCTTGATATTGTTTGATTATAGCATTTTCTGGTTCTGTAAGAATTCTGACAAAATCGTCCTTAGTTAAAGGATCCAGCTCAACCCTAATAGGAAATCTTCCCTGAAGTTCTGGAATAAGGTCTGAAGGTTTTGCAATATGAAAAGCTCCACTTCCTATAAAAAGGATATAATCAGTTCTTACCATTCCGTAACGAGTATTTACTGTGGTTCCTTCTACAATAGGAAGTAAGTCTCTTTGAACACCCTCTCTTGAAACATCAGGACCGTGTCCTTCTAATCTGCTGGCAATTTTATCTATCTCATCAATAAAAATAATTCCACTGGTTTCAGTTCTATGAATAGCCTCTTTTATAACTTTATCCATATCAATAAGTTTGGAAGCTTCTTCTTTGGTTAAGATTTCCAAAGCTTCTTTTACTTTTACTTTTCTTCTTTTTGGTTTAAAAGGCAAAAGCGTGGCTAACATATCTCTTAACTGCATTTCTATCTCTTCTAATCCTGAGGCAGCAAGTATTTCAATAGTGGGAGGTTTATGTGCTGGCTCAAGCTCTATTTCTACATATCTTTCATCTAAAGCACCATCTCTTAACATCTTTAAAAATTTTTCTCTTGTTAAGGGATCGTATTCTACTTTGGAAGAAGAAGGAGGAGGAAGAAGAAGATCTACTACTCTTTCTTCAGCCATATGTCTTGCTTTTTCTAAAACCTTTTTTTCCTCTTCTTCTCTTACCATTTGCACTGCAATATGGACCAGATCTCTTATCATGGATTCCACATCTCTTCCCACATACCCCACTTCAGTAAACTTAGTGGCTTCAACTTTAAGAAAAGGAGAATTTGAGAGCTTAGCAAGCCGTCTTGCGATTTCTGTTTTTCCAACTCCAGTGGGACCAATCATTAAAATATTTTTTGGATAAATTTCCTCTTTAATAGGACCTTTTAGCTGCTGTCTTCTCCAGCGGTTTCTCATAGCAATGGCAACAGCCTTTTTAGCATTTGCCTGACCTACAATATACCTATCAAGCTCAGCTACAATCTCTCGGGGAGTTAGCTCTTTTCTTTTTCTTTTCCTCATAGCTCCTCTACTACTATTTCAGAATTAGTATATATACAGATTTCTGAAGCGATTTTAATAGCATTTTCAGCTATTTCTTTAGCAGAAAGACTGGAGAATCTCAACATAGCTTTAGCAGCTGCCAGAGCCATAGGACCACCAGAACCTATAGCTATTACTTCTTCATCTGGTTCTACTACATCTCCAGCACCAGAAATAAGAAGGATATGATTTTTATCGCAGGCAATAAGAAAAGCTTCTAAACGTCTAAGAATTTTATCTGTTCTCCAGTCTTTAGCAAGTTCTACTGCAGCCCTGAGTAATTGCCCGCTATAAGCATCTAACTTTTTTTCCAAACGCTCAAAAAGAGTGAGAGCATCTGCTGTGGAACCTGCAAACCCTACAAGAACTTTTCCTTTATAAAGCTTCCTTATTTTTCTGGCTTTACTTTTAAGCACAGTGTTACCAAAAGTAACCTGACCATCACCTGCTATAGCAATTTTACCTTCTTTTTTTACAGCTATAACCGTGGTCCCTTTAAGCATACATTCATATATACCATAAAATAAGAAATAAAAAAGTCCTTGATTTTAAAAAATAAACTTTTAATATAATTAAAATTAAAACTAATAATACAGGAGCCTTTTGATTATGGAACTTAAGAAATTAAAGAAAGTTTCTGATTATGAGTGGGAAATTCCTGCTACAGGGGATATGCGTGTTTCTGGAAAGATTTTTGCAAGTAAAACACTGATTGAAGAAATGGATGAAAAAGTGTATGAACAGGTAAGTAATGTAGCTACCCTTCCAGGTATTGTAAAAGCTTCTATTGCTATGCCTGATGCTCACTGGGGTTATGGATTTCCTATAGGAGGGGTTGCAGCCTTTGATCCTGATGCAGGAGGTATTATTTCTGTAGGTGGAGTAGGATATGATATTTCCTGTGGAGTAAGAACTCTTGTAACTCCTTTACTCAGAGAAGAAGTAGAGCCAGTTCTGGAAAAGTTAGTAAAAAAACTTTTTGAAACTGTTCCTGCTGGAGTAGGCTCAGAAGGAGAGATAAAACTTTCTCCTTCTAAGTTAGATGAAGTGCTGGTAGAAGGCGCTAAATGGGCTATTAAAAAAGGGTATGGAGAATGGGAAGATTTAGAATATACAGAAGAAAAAGGATGTATGCCTGGAGCTGATCCAGATTATGTTTCTAAAGAAGCTAAAAAAAGACAGCACAGACAGGTTGGGACCCTTGGCTCAGGAAACCATTATCTTGAAATTCAGTATGTAGCAGAAATTTATGATAGAAAAATAGCAGAAGCTTTTGGACTGTTTGAAGATCAGGTAGTGATTACTTTTCATTGTGGTTCCAGGGCACTTGGGCATCAGATAGCTACTGATTATCTGCCGGTTCTTGCAAAAGCTGCAAGAAAATATGGAATTCCTATAAAAGAAAAAGAACTGGTATGTGCTCCTATTAATTCTCCTGAAGGACAACAGTATTTTAAAGCTATGGTCTGTGGTGTAAATTGTGCCCTGGCAAATAGACAAGTAATTACCCATTTGGTAAGAGAGGTTTTCAGGAAATTTTTTCCTAAAGCACATCTAAGGGTTCTTTATGATGTAAGTCATAATACCTGTAAAGTGGAATATCATAAGATAAATGGTAAGGTAAAAAAACTTTTTGTTCATAGAAAAGGAGCCACAAGGGCATGGGGACCAGGAAGAAAGGAACTGCCAGCAGCTTATAGAGATGTAGGGCAGCCTGTAATTATAGGTGGTTCTATGGGAACAGCTTCTTATATTTTAGCAGGAACTTCAGAAGGAGAGGAAAAAGCTTTTGCTTCTGCCTGTCATGGAGCAGGAAGAACTATGAGCAGACATCAGGCTATTAAGTCTTTTAGAGCAGATAGAATAGTGGAGGAACTTAGAAAGAAAGGAATTATTGTAATGGGAAAGTCCAAAAGAGGACTGGCTGAAGAGGCACCGGATGCCTATAAGGATGTAAATGAAGTAATAGAAGCTACCTGTAAGGCAGGTTTAACCAAAAAAGTTGCCAAACTTATTCCTATGGGATGTATAAAGGGATAAAAAATGTATTGCCCTTTTAAAAAATTAGAAAGATACTTTAGGGGCTCCCCAGAGCTAATAAAAAAAGATGATATTGTTTTTTCAGAAAAGCCTACAGTATGTAAAGAGAAAGAATGGGATGAGATTGTAAAAAACTCAAAACCTTTAAAAGAAAAAAATTTTTACTGGAGGTTTACTCCTAAAAAAGCCTTCTGGGAAATTAAAAAAGAATGGCCTCCTGAAAGAATAGAAATAAAAGTTTGGCTAACCTCTGAATATATAGAAGGAAGAGCTCCAGGTGTAAGTAAAAAGCTTCTTAGAGAACTTAGAGAAGGGAAGTTTTCAGTTCAGAGGACACTTAATCTCAGAGGTCTTTTTGTAGAGGAAGCTCGTCTTGCCTTTGAGGAATTTATGAAAGAGGCTATTTTAAATGGAGATAAGTGTGTGCTTATAATTCATGGAAGAGGTCTTGCATCTAAAGGAGAACCAGTTTTAAAGAAAAAGGTAAAAGAATGGCTGGAAAGAGGTCCTTTTAGAAAATATGTATTAGCCTATTGTTCAGCAAGACCCTGTGATGGTGGGATGGGAGCAACTTATGTTCTTTTATCCTCTAAACCCCGCAAAAGATAATGCTTCTTAAAAGCCCCCGCAAAAAAATTTTTATTACTGGTAGCCCTGGAACAGGAAAAACTACCCTTGTAAAATATTTACATTCTTTTCTTAAAAACACATCTCTTCCTTTTAATTACTCTGGATTTATTACAGAAGAAATAAGAGAAAAAGGAGAAAGAAAGGGATTTAAATTAAAACTTTTGAATTCTCAAGAGGAATATCTTCTTGCTCAAAAAAAACACAAATCATCCAGCTTTAAACTTAAGCACAGACCATTTGTAGGAAGGTATGAGGTGTTCCTGGAAAATCTGGAAAAAGTAGTGGTTCATCTGGAAAGAGAATTTAAAGAAAGAAAAGCCGATTTTTTTATTATTGATGAAATAGGAAAGATGGAGGCTCTTTCTCCTTTATTTTGCTTTTTTATAGAGAGTTTGTTAGAGGCTCCGGTTTATCTTCTTGCTACTGTAGGAGAAAGCTCTCAGCCTTTTCTTAAAAAAGTAAGAGATTTTGAGCCCTCACTTTTGTGCAAAATTACCCCAGAGAATAGAAATTTTGTAAAAAAAAGGCTTGAACTTGAGTTTGTGCGTAAAGGTAGGCTGATAGTAGTGGAAGGTATAGATGGTGCAGGAAAAACTACTTTAAGTAAGGCTTTACATAAGAGATTAAAAGAAGAAGGGATAGATTGTATTTTTTCCTGTGAACCAACTACAGGTCCTTATGGAAAAGAGCTGAGAAATTTATTAAAAAAGGAAAAACTAAGCCCCCAAGAACTTACTGAGTATTTTTTAAAAGATCGCAGATGGCATGTAGAAAACATAATTCTGCCTGCACTTGAAGATGGAAAGTGGATTGTGCTTGACCGGTATTATCTTTCCACTATAGCTTATCAAGGTGCTCAGGGTCTTTCTTTAAAAAAACTTCTTATGGAAAATGAAACCATTGCTCCTTCTCCAGACCTTATAATATTTTTAAACATACCTGTAGAGCTTGCCATTGAAAGGGTTAATAAAAGAGGAGAAGAACTTTCTATTTTTGAAAAAAAAGAATTTCTCAGAAGAGTTTCAGAAATTTATCATAAATTTTTACCTTGGTATAACCATATTATTTGTGATGCTACTTTACCTGTAGAGTTAAATTTAAAGAAAATTTTGGAACACTTAAATAGTGAATTTAAAAGTGCCTTTACCTAAGATATCGTGAAGATGTAAAATTCCAACCAATTTTTGATCAAAGTTAACCACTGGTAATACTGTAATCAGGTATTTTTCCATTAATTCCAGGGCTTCAGAAGCCAGACGATTCTCTTCTATTACCTTAGGATTACGGGTCATTACCTCTTCAACTTTAAGATCATCTATTTTTTGATATTTTAAGAAAATTCTTCTTAAATCCCCATCAGTAATAATGCCATTTAAATTCCCAAAAGAGTTTACAATTAATACACATCCCAATCTTTTTTTATCAATCTCCACAATAGCATCTTTTAAAAGGGTCCCTTCTGAAACAACAGGTATTTTTTCATCTTTAAGCATAATTTCTTTAACTTTTACTTTTAACCTTTCTCCGAGGCTTCCCCCAGGATGATTTCTTCTAAAATCTTCAGAGCCCAGCCCTTTTAATTCAAAAAGACATATAGCCAGTGCATCTCCTAAGGCAAGGGTAGCAGTAGTGCTGGTAGTAGGAGCCAGATTAAAAGGACAGGCTTCCTTAGGAACTTTGCAATTAATTACTACATCAGAAAGATGAGCTAAACGACTTTCTAAATTCCCTGTAAGACTTATTATTTTAATATTTCTTTTTTTTAAAATTGCTGCAATTTCACATACTTCTAAAGTATTTCCTGAATAAGAAATAGCAAGCACTATATCCTCTGAAATTACCATTCCAAGATCTCCATGAAGGGCTTCTACAGGATGAAGAAAGAAAGAGGGAGTTCCTGTAGAGGAAAGGGTAGCTGAAATTTTTCTTCCAATAAGTCCACTCTTCCCTACTCCTGTAACAACCACTCGTCCTCTGGTATTTAAAATAAGCTCCACAGCTTTAACAAAAGCTTCGTCCAAATTATTTATAACCTCGGTTAATCCAGCTCTTTCAGTTGCCAAAATTTCCCTTGCTCTTTTGAGAATTTCCTGAGGTTTAATCATAGAAAACATACGAAAAAAATTAATGCAATATAAAAGAATCAGTGGATATTTGAGAAATTTGAAAATTTTCAGGATCTACAAGTAAAGTGAGGAGTTCTAATATTTTATTTATTAAATTGGTAATTAACTCCTCTCTATAGATGATTTCTGTTAATTTTTGTTCTGCCCATTCTAATTCAGCTAAGGATAAATCTCTTTTTGGAAGATATTTATAAATTTGATAAAAAGCCCTTCGGGTTTGCATCCGTTCTTTTATGTTTTTCAAAATCTCTTCAGGGTCAAATGGGATTTTTTTAGTAATAAGATTTTGAAAATATTTAAGATCTTCTTCTTGAAAATTCCAAAAGGAATTTATCCAGTCTTTTAGACTTACAATCTTATCCATCCTTTCCATAGTTTATGAGTTTAAACCAATTATAAAAAAAATCAAGAGTAAAGTTAGGGGAAAATTTTTTGGGTGAAAAAGTTAAAAAATAGATTTATATTTTAGAAAAACACTTAGAGGTAACAAAACAATGGAATGGACTAAAGAAGCAGAGGAACTTCTTAAAAGAGTTCCTTTTTTTGTAAGAAAAAAAGTAAAAAAAGAGGTTGAAAACTATTTAACTTCTCAGGGAAAAAAGAGGGTTGAGCTTGAAGATTTTCTTAGAGCAAAAGAGGTTTTACTGAAAAAAATGGCTTCTTCTGAAAAAGGTTACGAGGTAACAGGATGTTTTGGCACAGAAACTTGCCCTAATGCTATAACCTCTTCTAAGGAACTTTTAGACCAGATAGAAAAACTTTTACAAGAGGAAAAACTTACAGAGTTTCTTATTAAAAAAGTAGGAGGCAAACTTAAAGCTCATCATAAGTTTAAAGTAGGACTTTCAGAGTGTCCTAATGCGTGTTCTCAGATTTATATTATGGATATAGCTTTACACGGATTTGTGGAGCCTGAAATAATTCCTGAAAAATGCGAATTTTGTGCAACCTGCGTAAGTGCCTGTGAAGAAGGAGCTATTACTTTGAGAGATAAGGGAGTTGAGATAGATAAAAACAAGTGCATAGGTTGCGGAGCCTGTATAAAAGTATGTCCTACAGGTGCTTTAAAAGAGGGATTCAAAGGATATAAAGTCTATTTAGGAGGAAAACTTGGAAGGCATCCAAGGCTGGCTACTTTTCTTAAAACAGTTAAAGAAGAGGAAGTATTACCACTTATCAAAAGAGTTGTTGAGTTTTATAAAAAAGAAAATACAAAAGGAGAACGACTGGGAGCTATCATTGAAAGGATAGGTTGGGAAAAGGTTAAGAAGTTGTTTTTTTAGAAGTGCTATTATGGGTTGAAGCTTCTTGAGAAATTCCTTTTTCTTTAATTTCCTTTTGCATTTTAGTTAAAAATTCATGAAAATACTTAAAAAATCTTTCGTCCAGAATTCTTTTTGCTCCTATATAGCGTTTTCTAAAGTATCTGCTATTTAAAGAATCTATAGCCAGCCCCTTTCTTGAAGGACAAAAATGCATAAATTTGTTATCTCCTATATAAATTCCTACATGAGAAGGATATCTTCCTCTGGTAATAAAAAATACAAGATCTCCTGGTATGAGATTTTTTTTAGAGACCTTTTGCCCTACTCTGAATTGCTCTCTTGCAGTTCTTGGAAGATCTATTCCAAACTCATTATATACCACTTTTACAAACATAGAACAATCTAAATAACCTTTCCCATTCCCGCCAAATTTATACCTATAACCTTTATATTGATGAGCAATTTTAATAAACTTCTCTTTCAATTCTTCTTTTTCCTGGTTGCTTAAAATAAAAGGTTTTAGTTCACTGGTATTTTTGATAATATTTTCCTGAATTTTTGAGTGAATAGTTTCCTCTGTTTGATTACATAAGCTTACAGGATTGGTAAGACCAGAAGATTTCTTCAATTTTTTAGTCACAGGAATCTTTAAAGTTTCTCCTATTACAATAATATCGCTTTTGAGATGATTTATTTGTTTAATAGTTTTAATAGGAACATTATACTTTACACTAAGTTCAGAAAGAGTTTCTCCTTTTCTTACTGTGTGAAGTATATAAGTCCGAACAGTTTGAGACTCACACTTATTTTTGAGATAAACTATTTTTACAAGAAGTTTCTGCCCTGGACGAATTATATTTGATTTAAGACCATTTAATTTTTTTAGTTTTTTAACCGAAACCCTGTATTTTTTGGCAATCTTGTAAAGGCTATCTCCTTTTTTTACTCTATAATAAATTTTTCTTTTTTTTAAGCAGAAAGAAGGACTGACAAAAAAATCCAGATCCTCACTTATCGGAGGTTTTATGGGAATTTTAAGAACCGTTCCAGGAGGGACATATTCGGAATCCAGATCATTAAAATTTCTGAGTGCTATTATGGATACTTTATATCTCTTAGCTATTTTATAAAGTGTTTCTCCTTTTTTAACAATATGAGTTTTATATAAAGGGGCTTCAGCAAGAAATTTTAAAAAAGGATCGTTTAATTTATAAGGAGGTGGAGTTTTTTTTATTTTTAGAACCTGTCCTGGTCTGATAAGATTGCTTTTTAAATGATTTAATCTTTTTAGCTCTTTAACAGAAATTCCATATTTTTTAGCAATTAAATAAAGGCATTCTCCTTTTTTAACTATATGAAAAAAAACAGGAGGGTTATTAGAATGTGGGCAATCTACCGGTTTAGAAAGAGAAATAGAATTTTTTAGAAAAAAAATTAAAAAAATTAAAAAAAATTGCAAAAATTTTTGGATTTTCATACTTAAAAATCCTAAAAATTTTTAACTTTTTGTTCTATACCCAAAAAAAAGAAAAAGTCAAGAGTATATTTTTTCTGCAATCTCATAAAGAAGATTTTCATCAGTAAGATCTCCCACGAGTTCTGGGATAATTTTTACAGGAAGTTTACTTTGTTGAAATAAGTGCTCCATCCATTTTCTTTGTTGTTCTCGTTTCTTTTCCAGAAAAACACACTCCTGGCAAATATTTTTATCAAGAAGTTTATTTAAAATGAAGCCATTTACTGTTATTCCGAATTTTTCAAGAGCCTGCGCTAAGAAAAGAGCTTGTTCTACAGGAAGTCTTTCTGGAGTAGTCACAATCCAAGCTGAGGTATCTTTTTTCAACATATTTATTATCTCGGCTGTAAGTTCTTTCCATTTTTCTATTAGGGCTAAAGGATCTACTTGCCGAATAAGGCGTTTTATCGTTAAATAAATCTTCTGAGCTTGAGTAAGATGAGAATAAAACATGTATTGCACTTGTAAGAGATTGAGGATAGAAGCAGTTGGTGCAGTATCCCAGATGATTAAGTCGTATTTTTTAGACTTAAGAGCAGTTAAGACATAATCAAGCATAAATTCCATATCTATCCCTGGAGCACCTTCAATATAGTTAATAATTTCTTCTTTAACTGGAAAGAATGAAGAGACAACAGCATATACTTCGTCACCAAACTTTTCTCTCCAGAGTTTTAAGATCATCTCCCTGGTAAGCTCCACTACATCAAGGTTATCTTTAATATGTTTTACACCTTCATCAAATTTTACGCCAAATATTTCCTGTAAGGATCCAGAAGGATCTGTGGAAACTAAAAGAGTTCTTTGGTTGCGAGAGAAGAAAAGAGCTGTAGCTGCAGAAAGAGTAGTTTTTCCTACTCCACCTTTACCAGTAAACATTAGAATTTTTTTCATAATTTAACTCCCTTTCTTTTACTTTATCAATCTTTTCTGTAATGGGCTTTTTTCCAGGCTTCTCTGCAATTTTTTCACTATGGGATCTCGTAAAACTCATTATTATTTATGATGAAATATTCTGTCTAAAAAAGGAGTTTCTTAATTTTTGGGTTTTTAAGGTCATAAGCGTATTTAGTAGAATTTTCATAAATTCATATTATACTGTCTAAAATGAGAAAGAACAAGTCCAAGAGGCAAATCTTCTGAAGGAGAAAAGCCGTGATAGATATACCAGAATTTGTTAACAGGGAAAGGGAGATAAACCAGCTTAAGGCAGTGCTTAGTGGAAGATCGAATAAATTACAAAAGCTCCCAAATGGGAAAAATTTTAACACGCGTGCTTTCAACTTGCACATCACTTTTTAAAGAAAGATTAACAATCCATGCCTCATTTGGCTGGTATCTCTTGATAAAACTTCTCAAAGAGCGAGAAATAACAGGCTTTTTTAAAAAGCTTGCTTTTACTTCTACAGGGATAATTTCTTTTTTTAGATCCACTATAAAATTCACTTTTGCCCCATCTTTGCTTCGCCAGTAATGGATTTTTCCTCCAATAGGGCTAAATTTTTCTTCAAGAAGAAGTAACACTAAATTTTGAAAAAGAAATCCAGCCTCACTAAAAGTTTCAATTTTTCCAAAAAAACCAGCACTAAAGTTCCTTAATCCTAAGTCATAAAAGTAGTAAATCGGCGTTTTAGTAATTTCTTTTTTTATGTTTCTAAAGAATGGAGTAACTTTTTTGAGAATGTAAGTCTTTTCTGCATAGTAAAGGTAAGTTTTTAATGTAGAAAGAGAAATCCCGATGGTATTGGAAAGT
>CAZQIW010000018.1:0-17096 GCA_964593845.1 uncultured Thermodesulfatator sp.
TTGGGTATGATGCAAGGGCAGAGACGCTGAGTCCTGGAGGGAGAGGAGATATGGCGGTGAGTATGGGAGGGAAGGTGTTTGTAATGGAGTTTAAGGCAGGGGCAAGTGCAGAGGAGGCTCTTAAGCAGATAGAGGAAAGAGGTTATGCCAGAAAGTTTGAGGGAAGGGGACTAAAGATAATAAAGCTTGGTATTTCCTTTGATGTGGAAAAGAGAGAAGTAAGAGAAGTAAAAGCAAGTTTATAATTTATTTTAACAAAATCAAGAAAAAACAGAATTGTAGCGGAGGGCTTTTAGCCCTCCTGCAATGAAATGTAGCGGAGAGGTTTACCCCCGCCTAATATATCTAAATCAAATGTAGCGGCGGGGTTTATCCCCGCCAAGATAAATGCACGGTTTTCAATCCATCTGTTTTTAGAAGGGTATAAAGCCCTCCATTATCATTATATCGTTCACTTTCAGGACATTAAAGAAAATGTCTCAGCGAAGAAAAAAGGATGTAAAAAATAGTGGACTTTATAAAAACTGCAATAGTGATAAACTAAAGTTAGTTATAAAAAATCTAAATTTTTTAAAGGGGGGAATTTATTATGGATCTTTTAAAAAAACCCATGTTAATAGGTTTAGGGATGTTAGCTCTTACCCAAGAGAAAGTAAAAGAAATGGTGGATGAGCTTGTCAAAAAAGGAGAAATAACGAAAGAAGAAAGACTTAAAGTTATAGATAAAGTAATGAATCAGATTAAAGAACAAGAAAAAGAGGTAAAGGAAAAGATTGCAGAAATAGTGAAAAAAACAATAATGGAAATGGGATTGCCTACTAAAGAAGATTTAGAAAAGGTCCTGAAAAAATTAGATGAGATAGAAAAGAAGATATCAGCTTCTAACTAAGGAAAAAGAAAAAAATCGTGTTTATTTTTCGGGTTGGTCAAACCTATCGGGAAATAAAAAGATATGTTCACATTTTAAGTGTTTTAGTTAAGTATGGATTTGGAGATATTATACACAAAATAGAAAGAAGAATAAAATTTAGATATCTTTTACTCTGGAAAAAGAAACTATTTAAAGAAGAAATAGAGGAAATAAAAACTCTTTCTACTGCAGAGCGAATTCGTCTTGCTTTAGAAGACCTGGGTCCTACTTTTATTAAACTTGGGCAAATATTAAGTTGCAGACCTGATTTGCTTCCTCAAGAATTTGTTGAAGAGCTTAGTAAACTTCAAGATGAAGTCCCTTCTTTTCCTTTTGAAAAAGTAAAAGAAATAATTGAAACAGAACTGGGACATCCTTTAGAAGAACTTTTTGATTATTTTGAACAAAAACCTTTAGCTGCTGGTTCTTTAGCTCAGGTGCATAAAGCAAAACTCAAAACTGGTGAAGAAGTAGTGGTTAAAGTCCAAAGACCAGGTATTAAAAAGATTATAGAAACTGATATTCATATTTTACATTACTTAGCTTCTCTTATAGAAAAACATTTTCCAGAGATTAAATATTACGAACCAACCAAGATGGTTGAGGAATTTGCCAGAACTATTCGTAAAGAATTGGATTTTATTAGAGAAGGCAGGAATATAGAAAGATTTAAAAAGAATTTTGAAGGAGATAAAACTGTTTATTTTCCAAAAGTATATTGGGAATTTACTTCTCCTAAGGTTTTAACAATGGAATATATTAAAGGGTTTAAGCTTTCTGAAATTGAAAGACAGGAAAATCTTAACATAGATAAAAAAGTAATAGCTATTAATGGAGCTAATTTTATCCTTAAAGAAATTTTTGAATGCCACTTTTTTCACGCAGATCCTCATCCTGGAAATATATTTATTATGGAAAATAATGTTATTGCCCTTATAGATTTTGGAATGGTGGGTGTTTTAGATGATGTAATGGTGGAATGGATAACCAAGATGTTAAAAGCTATTCTTGAAAAGGATGCAAATTTATTAAGTAAGCTTCTTTTATACTTTACTCCTAATCAAAAGTCTATAGATATGATTAATCTTCGGTTAGAATTATCTGATCTTTTGGAGCGTTATTATGGGGTTCCATTAAAAGAGCTGAAAATAGACATTTTGATAAATGAATTTTTAGACATACTTAGAAGGTATCAAATTCGTTTACCAGCCTCCTTGGTAATGATGCTTAGAGCTTTGGTTATTCATGAAGGTATAGGACGGGTGCTTTATCCTGAGTTTAACATGATAGAACATCTTAAACCCTATGTAAAAAAGTTTTTACTCAAAAAATGGCATCCTTATAAGCAATTAAAAGAGCTTTCTAAGGTTGGAGAAGATCTTGGTTTGCTTTTAAAAGAACTTCCTGGAGATTTAAGGGAAATTATTTTAAAAATTAAAAATGACGAATTAGGTATAAAATTTGAGCATAAAGGATTGGAGCGTCTTATTAGTCAGATTGATAAAGCA
Source organism: uncultured Thermodesulfatator sp. (assembly GCA_964593845.1). Classification (GTDB taxonomy): domain Bacteria; phylum Desulfobacterota; class Thermodesulfobacteria; order Thermodesulfobacteriales; family Thermodesulfobacteriaceae; genus Thermodesulfobacterium. The sequence goes on from CAZQIW010000018.1 coordinate 2,419, forward strand.
AGCAGCCGCTTAAGCTTTGCAATGGTAATTTCAGCTCTGGTAATAGGTTCTTCTATAGTATTTCAGACTGGGACAGGTCCTAAACTTTTTGGATATCCTTTACTTGGCACAATAGGTTTTATTTTAGCAAGTATTTTTGGAATTAGACTTCTTATTGAAATTCTTCGTTCGGGAAAATTGTAAATTACACTTGTTTTTTCTTGGGACTTTTTTAAAATAAAAACTAATGACTTGGCAAAAACTAAACTTTAATCAACTTAATTTAAATATTTCCTATTCCTCAGGAACTGAGGCTTATCAAGAAGAAGAAATCTTTCTTCAACAGGAAAGACTGGAAAAAGCCTTTACTCTTGCTCTTAATCTGGATAAAGAGGGATACAATGTTTATGTATGTGGTCCAAATGGAGTTGGAAGAAGTAGATACACTTTAAAAAGGCTTAAAGAAGTTGCTTTAACTAAGAAAAGACCCTCTGATATTTGTTATGTGCATAACTTTAAAGATCCTTACAAACCCGTTCCTCTTATTTTGCCTGCTGGATATGGAAAAAAGCTTGCTGAGCATATAGAAAACATTCTTGAGTTTTTAAAAAGAGAAACTTTTAAAGCTTTTGAGGGCAAGGAGTATGAGGAGGAATTAAATTCTCTTAGTAAGGAGATTGAGGTTGAAAAAGAGAAAATAATTAATGAAATGGTAGAGGAAGGGAAAAAGTATAACTTAATGGTTCTTTTTGGTCCAGAAGGAGTAAGACTTCTTCCCATGTTTAAAGTAGAAACTCCTGATTTAAAATCTCAGGAAGAGCTTTTAAGTAATCCTCAAATAAGAGAAGAGTATCAGAAAAATCTGCAGGCTTTTGAACCTAAGTTTAGAGAGTATATGCGAAAGATTAAAGAGCTTGATAGTGCTTTTGGAGAAAGTTTAATTAAACTCAGAAAAAAGATAGCTAAAAAAGTTGTGGATAAAGCTTTTAAACCTTTGGAAGAAGAGTTTAAAGAGATAGAAGAAGTTAAGGACTATATTATTACTTTAAAAGAAGAGCTGATAAAAAATATTCAGATTTTTACAGATTGGGAAAAAGCTAAAGGCAATATAATGATTCAAAATAGCATTAATAAAATCTTAAACATGTTCAGAGTAAATGTCCTGGTAGATAATTCAGAAACTCAGGGAGCTCCTGTAGTTTATGAAAGGGTGCCAACTTTAAAAGGACTTTTTGGACAGATAAATTATAAAGCTGAGATGGGGATTTTATATGCTGATCATTTAAGTCTTGCTCCAGGAAAATTGCATCAAGCAAATGGAGGATATTTGATTTTAAATTTATGGGAAATTTTAAAAAATCCTTATGTTTGGGTTCTTCTTAAAAGAACACTCCTTCATAAAAAACTTTACTTCATGGGAGGCATGATAGAGGAGATTCCCACGCCTCATGTGGGAATTCTTCCTGATCCTGTTCCATTTTCAGCCAAGGTTTTTCTTATAGGAGATGATTTTTTATATCATCTTCTTACCACTTATGATAACGAATTTAAAGAACTTTTTAAAATAAAAGCAGAGTTTAATCCTGTGATAAATATAGACGAAAAGGTAATAGAAGCTTTTCCTAAGATAGTAAAAACCATAGTAAAGGAAGAAAATTTAAAAGACCTAAGTGCTTCAGCTCTTACAGAAATTTTTAAGTATGCAGTTTATAAGGCAGGAAATAGAAAAAAAATAAGTGTGAATTATCAAGAAATTATAGATCTTCTAATAGAAGCAAATACCCTTTCTCAGGATTCTTTAATTACAGAAAAAGAAGTTAAACAGGCTTTGAAAGAAAAAATTCTTAGAGTGAATTTAATAGAGGAAAAAATAAGAGATCTTATTAAAGAGGGGAAGATAATAATAGATACAGAAGGAAAAAAAGTAGGTCAAATTAATGGCTTAAGTGTATATATTCTTGGAGATTACAGTTTTGGAAAGCCTTCCAGAATTACTGCAAATATATTCCCTGGTAGCAAAGGTGTGGTTAATATAGAAAGAGAAATAAATATGAGCGGTCCTATACATTCCAAAGGTGTGCTTATTCTTTCTTCTTATTTTTACAACAAATATACTTCAGATTTTCCCTTGCAGTTTTCCTGCACTCTTACTTTTGAGCAAGCTTACGAGCCTGTAGAAGGAGATAGTGCTTCTGCAGCAGAACTTATGGCTATACTTTCAGCAGTATCCAAAATTCCTATCAGACAGGATATAGCTATTACTGGCTCCATTGATCAGTTTGGAAATATCCAACCTGTAGGTGGTATTAAAGAAAAAATAGAAGGGTTTTATCATGCCTGTAAAGTTACTAATTTTACAGGAAAACAAGGGGTAATAGTTCCTGCTAAAAATTTTGATAATATCCTTCTTAATGACGAAGTCCTTGAAGATATTAAAAAGAAAAAATTTCACATTTATACTGTAGAAACCATTGACGATGTTATAGAAATACTCACAGGATATAAACCCGAAAAGTTTCATAAGGAAGTAATTAAAGGTCTGAAAAAACTTTATGAATTAAGTAAAGAAAAAGCTAAAACAGACAGCTCTAAAACTAAAAAAACAAAAAAGAAAAAAAGCAAGAAGTCTTAAATCCTCTTTCTTAAAATTCTCTTATCCCCAATTCTTAAGGTAATTTTTCTTTTATCTAAATATTCTACAAGAGGAATTAGATATTTTCTGCTTATTTTTACTTCAAAAAGGCTTCTAAAATCCGCCAGGCTCATTTCTTTATTTTTCTGGAAAAACTCAATAACTCTTCTCTCCACTTCTTCAAGCACTTTTCTATGATAAACCAGTTTTTCTGAGATTTTTACCAGAGTTCCATCACGAAGGAGAGCCTGTGAAAGCTCTTTTACTGCTTTATAATTTTCTTTAAAATCTAAAAGAATATCCTCAAAATCACGGGGAGTAAGCCCTTCTTTCAGAAATTTCTCTTCCAGCTCCCTTGTTAATTTTTCTTTCTCCTGAGAATCAATCTGTTTGAATTCAGCTAAAAAGAGTATTTCCTTCTCACGAACAATTTTTCCTTTTTTAATAAGCTCTTCCAGCACAAAATTGTAAAAACTATCAGGTATCAAAGAGGAAATTCTGCTTTTTAAAAGTTCCTTGGTTAATCCAGGACTAAAGGGATTGTTTTCGTGAAATTTTTTCAAGGCTATTAAAATCTTCTCAGCAAGTTCTTCCTTAGCCTTTTTGCTGAAGTAAAGTATGTTTTCTCCTTCTTTTAATTTTATTATCTCTTGAGAAAGTTCATTAACAAGTTTGTCAAACTTTTTGCCAAAAACAGAAACAAGTAATTGCAAATCTTTTTGTGAAATTCCTGAAAATTCTTTTTTTTCTATATAATACTTAATCAACTCCTTGGTAGAGGCACTTGCTATAAACTCTAATTCCTTTCTTTCCCATGGTTTGGTTCTTTTTTTTCTATGAGATACAGGATTTATAACTTCTCCTCCAGCAACAGTAGTATTAGTAGAAGCACGCCTTAAGATAAATCTATCCCCTCTCCAGGCAACCACTGGCTTTTGTAATTGTATTTGGGCTATATCTGTTTCTCCTGGCTCAAGATAATCCTTTCCAAACAGAATAACTTTTCCTAAAACCTCAGAGGTTCCAATATAAAAAAGAAGGTTTTCAAAATTTTTAATAGGATGCTCTATGTCTTTTAATGAAATAATTTTTATATCAAGCCATTGAGAAGGTTTTAATACCCCTGGTTCTGCTATTACATCTCCTCTTTTAATATCCTCTTTTTCTACCCCCTGAAGATTTAAAGCGGTTCTCATTCCTGCATAAGCTACTTCCACATTCTTACCATGCACTTGAATATTTCTTACCTTGGTGTGAATCCCTTTAGGATAAATTTCTACTTCCTGATTTAAGGTTACTTTTCCAGAGATAGTGGTTCCTCTTACAACTGTTCCAAAACCTTTAAAACTAAAAACTCCATCCACAGGCAATCTAAAAGGCTGGTCCTCTGGTTTCATTAAAATTTTAGAAGCTTTTTCATCAAGCACTTTAAGTAACTCTTCTTTACCTTCTCCAGTTACAGCAGAAAAGGTAATAAGAGGAGCATTTTCCAAAAAAGTTCCCTTTAAAAACTCCTTTACATCCTCTTTTACCAGCTCCAACCATTCTTTATCTACAAGGTCTATTTTTGTAAGAACAACCACTCCATCCTTTATTCCCAGAAGCTCGCATATCTCAAGATGTTCTTTTGTCTGGGGCATAACCCCTTCATCTGCTGCTATTACAAGGATTACAAGGTCAATACCACTTGCTCCAGCTACCATATTTCTTATAAACTTTTCATGCCCTGGAACATCCACAATCCCTGCAAGTGTCCCAGAAGGTAAAACAAGGTTCGCAAAACCTATATCTATGGTTATACCTCTTTGCTTTTCTTCTTTCAGTCTATCAGTATCTATCCCAGTAAGAGCCTTTACTAAAGCAGTTTTTCCGTGATCTATATGTCCTGCTGTTCCTATGATTACCCTGCGCATGATTATATCAATACTGTAAAATCTCCAAAATTGTTAAAAAGCTCGGCAGTTTGTGAAAGTATCTTCAGTCTATTTGCTCTTAATTTTTCATCCTCTACCATTACAAAAACTTTATCAAAAAACCTATCAATGCTTTCCTTTAACGAAAGAAGATTTTCCAGATAGGAAGTGTATTTTTTTTCTTTTAAAAGTTCTTTTAAAATAGGCTGTAAGCTTAATACTCTGTTATAAAGCTCTTTTTCTTCTTCCTCCTGAAAAAGAGAAGGATTTACTTCGGGAAGTTCTTCAAGATTAATATTTTTTAGAATCTGGGCAACTCGTTTAAATCCAGTTATTAAGTCTATAAAATCTTGGCTTTTTTGAAAATCTTTCAAAGCCTTGAGCCTTAAGTAAGAATCAAAAGGATCTAAAGGAAGATTAATAATTGTAGCTATAAGGTTTTTCTCAAAACCAAGACTTAAAAATTCTCCCTCCATTCTTTTCTTTATAAAACTTGTAACTTCTGGAAGAACCTCTTTTTTCTTTAAAAATCCCTGCTTAATAAGAAGATCAAGAGCAAAATCAAGCACTTTTTCAAGCTTAAGAAATATCTCTTTCCCAATAAGTATTTTTACAATTCCATAAGCAGCACGCCTTAAGGCATAAGGATCTGCTTCACCTGTAGGCTTTTCTCCGCTTCCAAAAAGAGCACAGAGATGGTCTATTTTATCTGCCAAAGAAAGAACAATTCCTTCTGGAGTTTCAGGAAGTTTTTCGCTTTCAGGAGATGGTAAATATTGTTCATAGATAGCTGTAGCTATTTCTTTTTTCCCAAAATACTCTGCATAAATGCTTCCCATAACTCCTTGAAGAGAGGTAAACTCTTTCACTACTTCAGAAGCAAGGTCAGCCTTAGAATAAAAACAGGCTTCTTCAACTCTTTTTACATCAGAAACCACATCAAGCTCTTTAGCTAAATACTTCCCCAGTTCTATAAGCCGCTGGGTCTTATCCCACAGGGTTCCACACTTGATGTGATAAACAATACCTTTTAATTTTTCTACTTTATTCTCTAAGGGTTCCTGTAAATCTTTTTCAAAATAAAATTTAGCATCCTCAAGCCTTGCCTTGGTAACCCTTTCATGCCCTTTTTTTACTACCTCAGGATTTTTAGCAAGATTATTATTTACTGCAATAAAATAATTTAAAAGTTTTCCTTTCTCATCTCTTAAACAAAAATATCTTTGATGCTCTTTCAAAGTGGTAATAATTAAAGGCTCTGGAAGATTGAGAAATTCTTCAGAAAAATGTCCTACTACAGGAAAAGGATATTCCACAAGGTTGGCATTTTCTAAAAGGAGTTCCTCATCTATTTCTGGAATCCCTACCTTTTCTCCTACCTTTAGAATCTCTTCCTTGGTTTTCTGATACCTTTTTTCGGGATCTACAATTACATAGTTTTTTTCTAAAAGATTTTCATAGAGTTCCCAGTCGGCTTTTTCAATAAGAAAATCTTTTTCAGATAAAAAGCGATGTCCTTTTATTTTATTGGAGCTTCTAATTCCTGCTACTTCTAAAGGAATAATGGTTTCACCATAGAGACACAGCATCCACCTTATAGGTCTTGCAAAACGGAAGTCGTAACTGCCCCAGCGCATAGTTTTGGGAAAGTAAATATTTTTCAGAATACTTAAAAGTAAGGAAGGTAAAAGTTCTTCGGTTTTTTTACCATATATTTTTCGTTTTAAAGCAAAGTATTCACCCTTTGGAGTCTGTTTAATAGTAAGTTCTTCAGGACTAACTCCATATTTTTTAGCAAATCCTATTGCAGCTTTAGTAAAATTTCCTTTTTCATCAAGTCCTATCTTGGTTGGAGGACCAAGTATTTCTTCCTCTCTATCTTCCTGCTTTTCTGCAAGATTTTTTACAAAAAGAGTAATTCTTCTAAAAGTCCCAGCAACTTTTATTTCTTCGTAAGATAAAAATAACTCTTTTAATTTTTTTTCAGTAAGTTCTTTTAGACTTTTTAAAGCAGGTTTAATAAATCTTGCAGGAAGCTCTTCAGTCCCTATTTCCCATAGTAAATGTTTACTCATTTTCTTCCTCTTTTCCATTCAGCCAAGTTTCAGCTGCTTTTTTAGCCAGTCCTCTAACTCTTCCAATATAATTAGCTCTTTCTATAGGAGAAAGCACTCCTCTTGCATCAAGGAGATTGAACACATGGGAACACTTAATAACAAAATCATAACCAGGTAAAGCCAAGCCTGATGTAAGGAGTTTATATCCTTCAGCTTCAAATTTATCAAAAAGTTCTTTAAGAAGTTCTACACTGGCTTCTTCAAAATTATATATAGAATATTCTACTTCTCCTCTAAAGTGTATATCTTTGTAAGTGAATTTTTCATTCCATTTTATATGAAAAACATTTTCCACTTCCTGAAGATACATAGTAATTCTTTCAAGTCCATAAGTGATTTCTACAGTAACAGGGAAACAATCAAAACTTCCTATTTGCTGAAAATAGGTAAATTGAGTAATTTCCATTCCATCAAGCCACACTTCCCATCCTAATCCCCATGCTCCAAGAGTGGGAGATTCCCAGTCATCTTCTACAAATCTTATATCATGCTCTTTTGGATCTATTCCAAGTGCTTTTAAACTTTCTAAATAAATCTCCTGAATATTATCAGGAGAGGGTTTTATAATCACCTGATATTGATAGTAATGTTGAAGTCTATTAGGATTTTCTCCATAGCGTCCATCAGTGGGACGCCTACAGGGTTGAACATAGGCTGCTGCAAATGGCTCAGGACCAAGGGATCTAAGAAAAGTTGCTGGATGAAAAGTTCCTGCACCTACTTCTATATCATAAGGCTGAAGTATTACACAACCTTGTTTTGCCCAGAACTCATTCAGAGTAGCTATTACCTCCTGAAAATACATTGTTTAAAGCTCCTTTAAACCAAAATTACTTGAGGCTCCTTAGCTTTGCGTTTTTCAATACATCCAATAATATAACACTTTTCTCCTAATGCAGAAATTAGATTTTGAACATCCTCCAGATTTTCTTTATTTACTATTAAAACTAAACCAATTCCACAGTTAAAAACTTGATACATTTCTTCCTCGGAAATATTTCCTAATTTCTGAAGATAATTAAAAATAGCAGGTCTATCCCAGGAGTTTTTCTCAATAACAGCTTTACAGTTTTTAGGTAAAATTCTGGGAATATTATCAATAAAGCCTCCTCCAGTAATATGGGCACATCCTTTTATTTCTAAATCTTTATTTAATAGAGTCATTACAATAGGAGCATAGATTTTGGTAGGAGTTAAAAGAACCTCTCCAAGAGGTTGCCCTAATTCCTCAGGAATATCATCCAGACTTAACTTTTGTTCTTCAAAAATAATCTTTCTAACCAAGGAAAAACCATTGCTATGAAGTCCACTTGAAGGGATACCCAAGATAATATCTCCTATAGAAATAGTGGAACCATCAATAATCTTATCTCTTTCAACCACGCCAACTACAAATCCTGCACAATCATAATCTCCAGGAGCATACATTCCAGGCATTTCAGCTGTTTCTCCACCTAAAAGTGCACAGCGTGAGATTTGACAACCTTCTGCTATACCTTCTATAAGTTCTGTAAAAATTTTTTCATCAAACTTTCCAAAAGCTAAATAATCTAAAAAGAAAAGTGGTTTGGCTCCACAAGTGATTATGTCATTTACACACATAGCTACTAAATCAATACCAATACCTTTATGAGAATTAGCTTTGATGGCTATTTTAATCTTGGTTCCTACACCATCTGTAGAGGAGACAAGCACAGGATTTTTATAAGAAGAAATATCCAGAGAAAAAAGTCCTGCATACCCACCTATGCTTGAAATTACACCTTTTTGAGGAAGTTTTTGTGTGAATTTTTTAACAATATCTACCAAAAGATTAGCCTTTTCTAAATCAACTCCAGCTGCTTTATATTTTTCAGCAGTCCCCATATTTGACCTCTCAAAGGTAGTAATTTCAAAACCGTTTAAATTTTATATTATATTTTGCTAAAAACAAGATTTTGATGTAAAATTATAAAATCTATGGAAAACAGGTTCCCCAGATTAACCACAGAAGAAGAGCGTAAGAAGGTCCTAAGTTATTTAGAAGAAAGGTTTGGTATTCCTGTATCTACTTTTGATAAGTATGAAGTTCTGAGAGGAGTTTCCAACTTCTGGTTATTTCCTCGGACTCAGTATCTGGAAAAACTAAATGCCCTTCAGGTGCAAACAGTTGGACTTCTTTTTTTGAGAAAAGTTTCTCATTATCTCAAACCTACTTCTGCATTTCTTCAAAGATTCGGTCATCTTGCTACCAAAAATATAGTAACCCTCCCAGAAGAGATTATAGAAGTTTTAAAGGAAAAAAAGAAGGTAGAAATACAACTTGATCTGGAACCAGGATATGTGATTTTAAGGGATAAACATTGGATTCTTGGTTGTGGCTTGTATGTTCCAGGTAAACTACTTTCTTATCTGGAACCAAAGATTTTGAAAAATTTGTAATTTACAAATTAAAAACTTTTTGGTATATTTAGAAAAAATTTGAGGAACTTTATATGTTTGATTTTTTAAGAAAAGGAGCTACCTCTTTTTTAGCTAAGATCTTTTTAGCTGTTATCATTATTGTTTTTGTCTTTTGGGGCGTTGGAATTTTTACTTCAGGAAGAAAAGATATAATAGCCAAGGTCAACGGAGCCCCTATCACCCTTAAAGAGTTTCAAGAATATTACAATTTTCAACTTTTTAAATTAAAACAGACCTTTGGAGACCTTACTTCTGAGGATATAAAAAAATTAAATTTAAAACAGCAGGTTTTAAGTGATTTAATAAGAATTAAACTTCTTGAAAAAGAGGCTGAAAATTTAGGAATAAATATAACTCCTGAAGAAATTAATTACGCTATTGCTCAAATCCCTTTTTTTCAAGAAAATGGAGTGTTTAGTCCTCAAAAATATCAGTTTATTCTAAGAAGATTAGGAATTTCTTCTAATTTTTTTAAATTTTTAGTAAAAGCTGATCTTATTTACCAGCGTTTAAAACTAATAGTGACTGCTCCTATTATAGTATCTGATGATGAAGTAAAAGATTATATTAATTATAATAAACAAAAATTAATCCTCTGGGAAGGATGGTTACCTTTAAATTACTGTGAGTCAAAGATTTCTTATACAGAAAAAGATCTGGAAAATTATTATCTTGCCCATAGAGATGTATATAAAGAGCCTGAAAAAGTAAAATTATATTATTTTTTTATTCCTTATAAAGATAAAGAAAAAGTTAAGATTAGCGAAGAAGAGATAAAAAAATTCTATTTAGAAAATTTAAATCGGTTTAAACAACCTTTTAGGGTAAAGCTAAGAAGTATATTTATTCAGGGAACCGACGAGGAAGCTTTTAAAAAAGCAGAAAAAATAAGGTCTAAACTTAAGTCTATCTCTGATTTTAATAAATATGATAGTAAAAAAGGACAGTGGTTTGAGGAGACAGCTTTACCTCAAAATATAAGAAACCTTATTAAACAGGCTAAAAAAGGAAAAATAATAGGACCTTTAAAAGTTTCTTCAGGCTATTTAATTTTGGGAGTAGAAGAAGTTCAACCTGAGAGAGTATTAACTTTAAAGGAAGTAAAAAAAGAGATAGTTAACTTTTTAAAAAATGAAAAAATTAGAAACCAAGCTAAGGAAAAGGCAGATAGGATTTATACTGAAGTAATTAAGGAAAACGGTTTAAAATTTTGGGCTAAGAAACACAAAATAAAGCTTAAGGAAACAGCTTGGCTTACACAGAAAGAACTCACAGAAAAGGTTCAGGATTATAAACTTGCTAAGGAAATTTTGAAGGGTAACAAAGGAGAATATTTTGCTCCTATAGAAACTTCAAAAGGGATATTAATAGTAGAAATTGCTGATAAAAAACCAGCAAGAGTTCTTCCTTTTAAAGAAGTTAAGGAAAAAGTAAAAAAAGATTATCTTTATTTTAAAGGAAAGGAATTTTGTGAAAATAAAGCAGAAAAATTTTTAAGCAGAATAAAAAATAAAGAAAAATTGAAAAAAGAGGACATTCTAAAAGCAGGTTTTAAATTTAAGGAAGTTAAAGTTAAAAGATATGAATTGAGCAAGTATTTTAATTTTGATATAGTCTTAGCTTTAACAAAGGTAGGCAAACCTAAGCTACTGGAAAAGCTTTTTTGGGATCAGGAGGGACTAAAGATTTTCTATGTTAAAAAAATAGAGCCTTTTAATGGAACTATAAGCAAACAAGAGCTTTTACAGGTTTCTTCTATTTTACTTCGTAATAAGAGAGAGAAGTGGTTTAATAAGTGGTATCAGCTGCTTAGAGAGCAGGCAAAAATTAAAATTTATCCAATATTTGAAAATATTTAGGTGAGGGGTTATGCCTAAAAGAACAGATATAAAGAAAATTCTTATTATAGGTTCAGGTCCTATTGTTATTGGACAAGCCTGTGAATTTGATTATTCTGGAAGTCAGGCATGTAAAGCCTTAAGAGAAGAAGGCTATGAAATTGTGCTTGTAAACTCCAATCCTGCTACTATTATGACAGATCCTGAAATGGCTGATAGCACTTATATAGAACCTCTTACTCCAGAAGTTCTGGAGTATATAATAAAGGAAGAGAGACCAGATGCTTTGCTTCCAACCTTAGGAGGACAAACAGGGCTTAATATAGCTTTTGCTTTAGCAAGAAAGGGAGTTTTAGAAAAATACAAAGTAGAGCTTATTGGAGCTAATGAGAAAGCTATAGAAAAAGCAGAGAGTAGAGAACATTTCAGAAAAGCAATGGAAAATATAGGGCTTAAGGTGCCCAAGAGTGTTATAGTTCACTCTCTGGCTGAAGCTGAGAAAGCAGTAAAAGAAATAGGTTTTCCTGTAATAGTAAGACCCAGTTTTACACTTGGTGGAACAGGAGGTGGGGTTGCTTATAATATTGAGGAACTAAGGGAGATTGTGGAAAAAGGTCTTGAGATGTCTTTAATTCATCAGGTGATGTTAGAGGAATCTGTGCTTGGCTGGAAAGAATTTGAACTTGAGGTAATGAGAGATTTTAAAGATAATGTGGTTATTATCTGTTCTATTGAAAATTTTGATCCAATGGGAGTTCATACAGGAGATTCTATCACAGTAGCTCCTGCTCAGACTTTAACAGATAGAGAATATCAAAGAATGAGAAGTGCTGCTCAAGCTATTATTAGAGAAATAGGGGTAGATACAGGAGGATCAAATATTCAGTTTGCCATTCATCCGAAGACTGGAGAAATGGTAGTTATTGAAATGAATCCAAGGGTTTCAAGATCTTCGGCACTGGCGAGTAAAGCCACAGGTTATCCCATTGCTAAAATTGCTGCTAAACTTGCTGTAGGTTATACCTTGGATGAATTACCCAATGATATTACCAGGGAAACAAAAGCCTCTTTTGAGCCGACTATAGATTATGTAGTAGTAAAAATACCACGTTTCACTTTTGAAAAATTTCCAGAATGTCCTGATGAAATAACCACTTCCATGAGATCTGTAGGAGAAACTATGGCAATTGGTAGAACTTTTAAAGAGGCATTACAAAAGGCTATAAGAGGTTTAGAAATAGGACGTTTTGGATTTGGTGCAGATGGCAAATCTCCTTCAGATCAGGGAATAGTTTTACCAAAAGAGAAGATTAAAGAAAAATTAATAAAGCCTAATAGCCAGAGGCTTTTTTATATTAGAGAAGCTTTTAAAGCTGGTTTTACTATAGAAGAAATTTACAATCTTACTTATATAGATCCCTGGTTTCTTTATCATTTAAAAGAAATTTTTGATAAAAGTGAAGAGATAAAAGGTAAAAAATTAGAGGAACTTGGAGAAGAGGAATTAAGGGAATTAAAACAAATGGGATTTTCTGATTATCAGATTGCCTTTTTAACTGGTTCTCGTGAGGACAAGGTAAGAGAATATAGAAAATCTCTGGGAATTAATCCTACCTTTAAACTTATTGATACCTGTGCAGCTGAGTTTGAGGCTTATACTCCTTATTTTTATTCTACTTATGAAGTGGAAAATGAGTCCAGAGCTTCTAAAAATAGAAAAGTTTTAATTATAGGAGGAGGTCCTAATAGAATAGGGCAGGGAATAGAATTTGATTATTGCTGTGTTCATGCCTCACTTGCTTTAAGAGAAAGGGGGATAGAAGCTATTATGGTAAATTCTAACCCTGAAACAGTTTCTACAGATTATGACATCTCTACCAGACTTTATTTTGAGCCTTTAACTTTAGAGCACATCTTAAATATTTATGAAGAAGAAAATCCTGATGGAGTTATTGTTCAATTTGGAGGGCAAACACCTATAAATCTTGCAATGCCTCTTTACAAAGCAGGAGTAAAAATACTGGGAACTTCTCCTGAAAATATTGATAGAGCAGAAGATAGAGAAAAATTTGATCAGCTTCTGGGAAAACTTGGTTTAAAGAGACCAAAAGCAGGCACAGCCTATAGTGGAGAGGAAGCTATTAAGGTAGCTTCTCAGATTGGATATCCTGTTTTAGTGCGTCCTTCTTATGTTCTTGGTGGAAGAGCTATGAGAATAATTTACAGCGAAGAGGAGCTTAGGAATTTTATTGAAACAGCTGTAAAAGTAAATCCTGAGCATCCTATTTTAATAGATAAATTTTTAGAAGATGCTATAGAAATAGATGTGGATGCTATTTCTGATGGTGAGACAGTGGTTGTTGCTGGAATTATGGAACATATTGAAGAAGCTGGTATCCATTCTGGAGATTCAGCCTGTATCTTACCACCTTTGCATATCCCACCCAAGCTTTTAGAAGAAATAAAAGAAGCTACCCGACTTTTAGCCAAGGAATTAGAAGTAAAAGGACTTATAAATGTGCAATATGCAATAAAAGAGAATGAGCTTTATATCTTAGAAGTAAATCCACGAGCTTCAAGAACAGTTCCATTTGTTTCTAAATCCATAGGTGTTCCTTTAGCAAAGCTTGCTACTTGGATAATGCTGGGAGACACTTTAAAAAATATAGGTTTTACAAAAGAGGTTATTCCTCCTTATTACTGTGTAAAAGAAGTGGTTTTTCCTTTTAAAAGATTTCCTAAGGTGGATGTCATATTAGGTCCTGAAATGAAATCCACAGGAGAGGTAATGGGAATAGATTGGGATCCAGCTTTAGCTTATGCTAAGGCTCAATTAGCAGCTGGTATGAATCTTCCAACTGAAGGGCGAGTTTTTATTTCTGTAAAAGATGATGATAAGCCGCTTGTTGTGCCTATTGCAAAAGCTTTGATAGAACTTGGTTTTGAACTTATTGCCACCAAGGGGACTGCTCAATTTTTGAGATCCTTTGGTATAGAAGTAAAAGAGGTCCCAAAAATTTCAGACCATATAAGACCAAATATTTTAGATCTTATTAAGAATAAAGAAATAGCTTTTGCTATAAATACTGCAAAAGGTAAAGAAAGTAAAGAAGATGCTTACTTGATAAGAAGATATACTATGGAACTTGATATTCCCTATGCTACGACTCTTTCTTGTGCCAGAGCTATGGTAGAGAGCATTAAAAAGCTAAAAATTAAATCTTTTACCTTTTCTCCTCTGCAAAAATATTATAGTTATCTGGATTATAAATTTTATCGTCAGTAATAGATCTTTTAAGGAAAGTCACCAAAGATTGAAACAAATATCTGAGCAAGGTAGTATGTGGAAAGAATCAGCCTTTCACTTTTTTGGTTATAGTATAGGAAATTGAAGTTATTACAAAAGGATGTTAAAATATGATTATATGTGAAAGATTTACACAAAGAGGATTGTAAGATTTTTGAGGAAAGGTATGGAGGCATAGAGGTGTCTGAACAAGATAGTGTATGGAAAGAGGCTATAAAAGTTTATTTTAAAGAATTTATGGAGTTCTTTTTTCCTGAAATTGGTAAAGATATAGATTGGGAAAAAGATTATGAATTTTTGGACAAGGAGTTAGAGAAAATTACACAAGATGCAGAGATAGGGAGAAGGCTTGCAGACATTTTAGTGAAGGTTTATTTAAAAAATGGAAGAGAAATGTGGTTGCTTATTCATATAGAGGTGCAGGGGTATCCAGAGGAAGGGTTTGAGGAG
>CAZQIW010000019.1:0-16990 GCA_964593845.1 uncultured Thermodesulfatator sp.
TCCTTAAAAAGATTAGGAGTTTCTACTTCTTTTAAAGGATAATTCTCTCTTTTTGGTCTATATTTGAGCATAAAAAACCTCCTTTTGCCAAAAGAGTGTTTTTTCAATATTAAATATAAATAGGAAAAAATCAAGTTCACAAATATAAAAAAGGGATTGACAAATATTTTTTTGGTAGAATTATATAACTTTTGAAATATTTTTTAAAATTCAAATTTAAAAACACATTACCTAAAAAAAACCGGGGTGAGGCAGGAAATAAATGGAGGATATACCGAAGATTAAGCCTGCTTTTAGGACCTACCATGTAGAATATGCTATAAGAGATATAGTAGAAGCTTCTAAAGAAGCTAAAAAAGCCGGAAAAGATCTAATTTATTTAAACATTGGAGATCCTGTTCAGTATGGATTTAAGACTCCTGAGTCTATTTTAAAAGCTGTTTGTGAAGCTCTTTATAAAAATTATAACTCTTATTCTGATTCTGTAGGTATCCCTGAGGCAGTAGAGGCTATCAGAAGATATGCTTTAAAAAAAGGAATAAAACCTGTGGATATTTATATTACTCAAGGTGCTTCAGAAGCTATAGAGTTTGCAATTTCAGCTTTAGTTAATCCAGGAGAAAATATTCTTCTTCCATGTCCATGCTATCCTCTTTATCAAGCTATTGTAGCCAAATTTGAAATTCAGCCAAGATATTACTATTTAAATGAAGAAAATAATTGGGAACCAGAGCTGGAGAATTTAGAATCTTTAATAGATGAAAAAACCAGGGCTATTATTATAATAAACCCCAACAATCCTACAGGTGCTATTTATTCTAAAAGAACCTTACAAAAGATTTTAGAAATTGCCAAGAAATACAATTTAATTATTTTTTCTGATGAGATTTATGATCAGTTTATTTTAGAAGAAGAGCTGGAGCACATTTCTATAGCTTCTCTTAGTGAAGAAGTTCCAATAGTTACTTTTAATGGTCTTTCTAAGAATTATTTTGCTCCTGGTTTTAGAATAGGCTGGGGAATTATTTCTGGTCCTGAAGAACTTTTAAAAGATTATATAGAAGCTATTCATAAACTTGCAAGAGCCCGCCTCTGCGCCCCTCACCCCCTTCAGTTTGCTATTCCACAGGCTTTAAACCATGAAAACGGGCATCTAAAAGAGGTAATAAAAGTTTTAAGAAAAAGAAGGGATCTCTTGGTGGAAGGTCTTAATAAAATAGAAAGAATCTCTTGTGTAAAACCTCAGGGAGCTTTTTATGCCTTTCCTAAACTGGATATTCCTGAAATAAGCGATCTGGAGTTTACTAAAAGATTAATTCTTGAAGAAGGGGTAGTAGTTGTTCATGGAAGTGGATTTGGTCAAAAGCCTGGCACCAAACATTTTCGTATAGTATTTTTGCCTGAAGAAGAAAAACTGATTAAAGCCCTGGAAAAAATTGAAAAATTCGTTAAAAAAATCACTTCCTGATGAGAATACCCCCGGTTCACGAAATAAAAAAGAAATTTTCAGAACTTTATCCTGATTATCCAGAATCTTATTTTACTGAACCTTCTCGCAGGGTAACTGCTATTTTAAGAGAAAAATGGCAAAAAGGAGAATTAAAAGAAATAAAGGAAGAATATTTGCAGAATTTAATGGAAAAAGTTTTTGAAGAATATGAAACTCCCTCTTTAAAAAGAGTTGTTAATGCTACAGGAGTGGTAATTCATACCAATCTTGGAAGATCTCCTCTTTGTGACAAAGCTATTCAAGAAATCGTTAAAGTAGCTAAATTTTATTCAAATCTGGAATTTGATCTCCTTCAGGGAAAAAGAGGGAGCCGTTATGTTCATGTAGAAGAAATTTTAAAAGAGATAACAGGAGCAGAAGCCGCCCTTGTTGTTAACAATAATGCAGCTGCTGTGCTTATTTCTTTAAATACCTTAGCTTTTGGCAAAGAGGTAATAGTATCCAGAGGGGAACTGGTAGAAATTGGAGGATCTTTTAGAATTCCAGAAGTTATGAAATGGGCAGGATGTATCCTTAAAGAAGTAGGAACTACTAACAAAACACATTTATCAGATTATGAGAAGGCTATTACAGAAAATACTGCTCTTCTTTTAAAAGTTCATAAAAGCAACTTTGCTATTGTAGGATTTACTAAAGAGGTTGCTACTCAAGAACTGGTTGCACTTGGTAAAAAATTTGGACTATCTGTTATGGAAGATTTAGGAAGTGGTTGTTTTGTAGATTTTTCTAAGTATGGATATAAAAAAGAGCCAACAGTTCAGGAAGTTTTAAAGACTGGAGCTGATATTGTTACTTTTTCAGGAGATAAACTTCTGGGAGGACCACAGGCTGGAATTATTGTAGGAAAAAAAGAATTTATTGAAAAAATTCGCAAAAATCCTCTTAACCGTGCTTTAAGAATTGATAAGCTAACCTTGGCAGGTCTTGAGGCAACTTTAAGACTTTATAGAGATGAAGCTCTTGCCATTGAACATATTCCTGCCCTTAAAATGATCTTGGCTAAAGAAACAGAACTAAAGAAAAAAGCTCGTTTGCTTTGCAGAAAACTTTCCAGACTTGAGATACCAGAGTTTGAATTTAAAGTGGTTAAAACTACAGGCAAAACAGGAGGCGGAGCATTACCTACTCTTGAACTTCCTTCTTATGCTGTGGGAGTTTATTCCTCTAAGTTTTCCTATCAAGAGCTTCAGAAAATTTTAAGAGAAAATAAACCACCTATTATTGTAAGAATAGAAGAGGATACCCTTTTAATAGATGTTAGATGCCTTTTTGATGAAGACTATTCTATAATACTTGAAGCCTTTAAAAGAATAAAAGATGAATTTTACTCCACCAGCTAACCTTAACTGGTTCCTTCCTTTTTTAAAAAAGATATCCTTTTTTAAAGAAATAAAAACAGAAGAACTCTTTAAATATCCTACTGAAGAACTTTTACAAAAATATAATCATTCTAAAGAAAAACTGATAAATCTGCTTCTTGCTGAAAGATTCCTTTATGAGAATATAGAGGGGAACTTATTTTCGCAAAAATTATTAGAGCTTGCTTTGGAAGAACAGCCTGTTTCAGGGTATTTAATCTCTTTTTCAGAAAGAAAAAACAATCTTTGGGATTCAGATTTTAAACTGTCTTTTATTAAACTTAATTCAGAGGATCTTTATTTTTATCCTCTGGAATGGGGCAGTCTTTCCAAATTATTTATAAACTTCTGGAAGCAAACAATACCTTTTCGGGCAGTGGAAACAGATATTTTAGACAAAAAAGAACTCCAAGAGGTAAAAGAGAAATTAAAGCTTGCTGAACTTCTTGATTTCTCTTATTTGTCCAGAAAAGTTTTAGAAGAACTAAAAAAATACCTTCCGAGTTTAAAAGAAAAAGAACTTGAGGAGATAAATAAAACCTTTTTAATTTTAAAAAGAGGAGGGTTACTTTTAATAAATGGCTCTAATCTTAACGGACTTAGAGAGAGGTTAAGAGGAAATGCTGAAGAAAAATTGAAGGTATT
Organism: uncultured Thermodesulfatator sp.; assembly: GCA_964593845.1. Taxonomy (GTDB): domain Bacteria; phylum Desulfobacterota; class Thermodesulfobacteria; order Thermodesulfobacteriales; family Thermodesulfobacteriaceae; genus Thermodesulfobacterium. Next base: position 3,514 of record CAZQIW010000019.1, read on the forward strand.
GGATTCTGATAAAACTATTTTAATCTGCGGAAAAATTTCAGAACTTAATGAAATTATTACAGATTTAAAAAATACAAAGGAAGCTTTTAAAGCTGGAGTTTTAACAGAGGAGCTGTGGAACCAGTTTAAAGTTGAAGAAGCTACGCCTTTAGTGTTTTTAATTGGGGCTTTAGAACATGCAAAAAGATTAAAAGATGAACATATCATTTTTTTTAATGGATTTACCTATCATGTAATAGGAGATCTTTATTACGAATGGAACAATCTTGATAAAGCTCTTAAGTATTATCTTTTAGCTCAAAAACACACTCAGCAGCCAGTGGAACTTGCTTTAAGCATAGCAGCTGTTTATTATGCCTTAGGTGAATTAGAAAAGGCTGAAAAGGTGTTAAAAAAAGAACTTTGTGCTTGTAGAGGAGAAGACCCAGCTATACATTATAACCTCGGTTTAATTTATATAAAAAAAGAAAAGCTGGAAGAGGCAAAGTTTCATTTATATAAAGCCTATTTACTTCAACCAGAAAATCAGATATTTAGAGAAGCTCTGGTCAAGTGTCTGTGGGATATGGGAGCTTATGAAGAATTAGAAGAAGTTTTAAATTCTATAAAAAATCCTTCAGAAAAAGAAGAAATTTTTCTTGGAAAACTTTATTTTCAGAAAAAGGATTATCAAAGGGCTTTTGAATATTTGAAAAAGATTTTTAAACTTCCTGATCGTGATGGAGAAACTCTTTTGTTTTTAGCCTGGTTGTATCTTTATTTTAATAAAGAGAAAGAGGTAATAGATATTTTGTTAAAAGAAGCACAAAATATCCTTTCTGAAGAAGAATTTAATAAGATTATAGAAAAATTGGGGTTGGAGCTAAGATGAAGTTAACTGTGCTTGGATCTGGAACAGGATGGCTTCGTCTGGATAGGAATGCTCCTGGATATTTGCTGGAAGAAGAAGATTTCTGTATGTTGCTTGATTGTGGACCAGGAGTGTTTAAACAAATATTGAAACTTGGTAAAAAATTAGAAGAAATTTCAGCTATTTTTATTTCCCATTTCCATCCAGACCATGTAGCAGATATTATTCCTTTCTTTTTTGCCATCCGTTATAGTATGGGATACAAACGAGTTTTACCTGTATATCTTTATACTTCTGAATATTTTTTCCAGTTCTTTGAAGCTTTAAAAAAAGCTTTTAATGAATGGATTGAACCTCCCCAAGGTTTGATTAAAATAAATGGAGTTCCTAAAGTCAAAAATTATTCCTTTTCTATAGGACCTTTTAAAGCTTGGAGTATGCCAGTAAAACACAATCCAGAGAGTTTAGCTATAAGGCTTGAATATAAAGGTAAAAGTTTTGTGTATTCTGGAGATACAGGGTATTGTGAAGAACTGATAGAACTTTCAAAAAATGCAGATCTTCTGCTTGTGGAGTGCTCTAACTCAGAAATTTTAGCTGTAGAGCATCATTTATCTCCTCAAGATATTGCAGTTATTGCAGAAAGGGCTAAAGTAAAAAGAGTGCTTCTTTCTCATTTTTATCCGCATAGTGAAAAAGAAGGTATAGAGGAGATTATTAAAAAAGAATTTTCAGGAGAAGTAATTTTAGCTAAAGATTTTATGGAAATAACCATTTAAATATAACATAAAAACTGGGAGAGGGGTGAGGTGGAGAAATGGAGATAATTAAGATCACTTGGCAAAAATTTGTAAACGGAGATGCTGAGTTACCCGATAGATGTAACAAGACTTATTTAAATTTAGAAAGAGCCATTTTAAAGCTGGAACCATTGCTTCTTAATTTTGGAGTAAAACTTTGTTTTGAAAAACAGAGACTCCCTATGCAGGCTTCTGAGAATAATGAGAAGCTTGATTATAAGATTTTAATAGATAACGAACCTATAGAGAATGTGGTAGATATTAAAAAACAAAAACCCGTTTGCTTTGGTTTTTGTGCTCATTGTTGTAAAATTGAATGTGAGGAAGTAGATGAAGAGGAAATTCCTGAACATCTTATAATTACAGCAGTGTTAACCAAGGTTAAAGAAAAAACTTTAAAACCGCTTTATTAAAGGAGGAAAGCTTTTATGGAAGGATTAGATCCTAAGATTCTTGCAAGGCTAAAAGAAAAGATTCAAAAGGAGCTTGTTCAAAGAGAAAGAGAAACTGTGGAATACTGGTTAAATGAGCTTTTAAAGGTTTATCAAAAGAACCATCAAACTTTAGCTGAATTTAAAGCTGAAATTAGGCAGTATATAGATAGGATGAAAAATAGATTAGAGGTATTAAAAACCAGAGGATATTAAAAAGGTGGAGTAATGAAATATATCAGCACACGTGGCAGGATGCCTGAAATAGAATTTAAAGAGACTGTTTTTGAAGGTCTTGCTCCTGATGGAGGACTGATTATTCCCTCTAAAATACCTGTGCTTTCTGAAAAAGAAATAGAAGAATTAAGTTCTCTTGATTATAGAGAACTTGCTTTGCGGGTGTTTAAATACTTTATTTCGGATATTTCAGAGGATGAACTTAGAGAGATTATAAATAAAGCCTATACAAGTTTTAGAGTAAAGGAGATAACTCCTGTTATTAAAGCGGGAGATATTTATATTTTAGAATTATTTCATGGACCCACTTGGGCATTTAAGGATGTAGCTTTGCAGTTTTTAGGAGTTTTATTTGAAAAATTACTTTTAGAAACAGGTAGAAAAATTAATATTTTAGGAGCTACTTCAGGTGATACTGGTTCAGCAGCTATTTATGGTGTAAAAGGCAAAAAGAATATAGCTATTTTTATTCTTCATCCCTACAAGAGGGTTTCAGAGGTTCAAGCTTTAATGATGACTACAGTTCCTGATAATAATGTTTTTAATCTGGCTATTCAGGGAACCTTTGATGACTGTCAGGCTATTGTAAAAACAATATTTATGGATCTGGAATTTAAAAGGAAATATAGACTCACTGCTATTAATTCCATCAACTGGGCGAGGGTAATGGCTCAGATGGTTTATTATTTTTGGGCTTATTTTAGAGTAAGAGAACAGGAAAAAAAAGAGAAAGTTAGGATTTCTGTTCCCACTGGAAACTTTGGAGATATATTTGCAGGATATTTAGTAAAAAGGATGCTTGGAGATGAAAGAATAGAAAGACTCATTCTTGCTACCAATGAAAATGATATACTTTATAGATTTGTAAATTTTGGAGACTATTCTGTAACCACGGTTAAGCCTACTATAAGTCCTTCTATGGATATTCAAATAGCAAGCAATTTTGAAAGGTATTTATACTACTTTTATAATGAAGATGCTGAAAAAACCCGTGAGGCTATGGAAAAATTTGCTAAGGAAAAAAAATTAGAATTTTCGCAAGAAGAAATAAAAAGAGTGCAGCAGGATTTTCTCTCTGAAAAAGCTACTGAGGAGGAGATATTGGAAACCATTAGAGAATTTTATAAAGAAACTGGATATATTTTAGACCCTCATACTGCTGTAGGGGTAAGGGCAGGGCTTAAGTTTAAAGAGAATTATCCTTTAATATGTCTTGCTACAGCACATCCTGCTAAGTTTCCTGCTACAGTAAATAAGGCTTTGGGTTTTGAAATGGAATTACCGAGGGAAATAAAGGCGCTTTTTAATCTCCCTCAGCGCTTTGAAATATTACCGTCAGATACAGATAAGGTAAAAAAATTTATTGCTCAAAAAGCCCTTAACTAACTTTTTAACCAGTATTTAACGGGTTTTTATCTATGAAATTTAATAGGACTATTTTTTTGACTATACTTTTAGTTTTTTTTATTAGCGGCATCTGGTATGTTTTGAATAAAAATAACCTTTTGAATGAAATAATAGGATTTATAGAATTGCCTTTTTGGAAAACCGCTACTTTTTCAGGCAGTAAAATCCGAAATTTTTTTAAAGACTATTTAGTTTTAGTAAATTTGAAAAAGGAAAATGAAAGACTGAAACAGGAGATCTTGATTTTAAAATCTCAGCTTGCAAGGTATAAAGAGAGAGAAAGGTTATACAAAAAACTGGAGAATTTTTATAAGATTTCTTTTAATCTGAAATATCCAAAAATTCCAGCACGAATAATTTATAAATCTTTGGATCCTTATTCAGGGGTGATATTTATAGATAAGGGGAGCAAAAATGGAATAATGCCTCAGATGCCTGTGCTTGCAGCTGCAGGAGGTAAGGCAGTGGCTTTAATAGGTCAAGTGGTGGAAGTGTATAAAAACTGGAGTAAGGTAATTCTCCTAACTCATCCATCCTTTGCTGCAGATGTAAAGATAGTAAGAACTGGAGATAGAGGAATATTGAAAGGACAGGCTGAACCTTATTGCACTCTTCAATATCTTCCTTCTACAGCGGATTTGAAACCCGGAGATGAGGTAATAACTTCGGGTCAGGATGCCCTATTTCCACCTGATCTTTTAATCGGAAAGATAGTTTCAGTAAAACGAGATCCAGTTCAGGCAGTATTTAAAGTGGCAGAGGTTAAACCTTTGGTAGATTTTTATAATCTGGATATGGTTTTTGTGCTAATTAAAATTCCAGAAGTTCCTTTATAAAAATGTATTTAAAAGAATTTTTTTTAGTTTACTTTCCGTTAACTTTGATTTTTTTATTTGTAAAAGATTTTTTGCAGAACCTACTTCTACTATATCCTGGAAATCTTTTTTTGGCTTTAGCTTTAAGTATTTTAATTTTCAGAAGTATAAGCTGGTGGCTTTATTTGTATTTATTTATTTTAGGCTGGTTGAGTGGTTTTGAAAGTAATCTGGAAATCCCTACTGCTCTTTATTTTGTAGGTATTGGGATATTTTCAAAAAAACTGAAAGACTATTTGGAACTTAGTGAAGAAAAGGGTAGAATAATTTGGTGGGTGCTTAATATAGTGCTTTATATAATTTTCAGATGGATTTTTTACTTTTATCAAGGAGATATAAGTCTAACCTGGAAGGTAATGTTGGATTTATTTGTAAAAAGCACTTTTTATTTTATTGCCACTCTTTTTTGGGCTGTTATTTGTTATAAAATTCTTAAAGCTTTATTGATAAAAGAACGATAGTTATTATGAAGAATCATTTTTTTTTAATAAAAAATCTTACCAAGACCAGACAACGTATTTTAAAAGCATATTTCTGGGAAAAAAGGCTTTTTTGGGCAAAGGTAATAGTTATAGCTTTTCTTTTTATCTTATGGGCAAGGATGTTTTATCTACAGGTAATAAAATATTCCTATTATTACAAAAAAGCAAAAGAGAGATCAGTAGTTACTTATGTAATAAAAGCTCCAAGAGGTCAGATTATAACCTCTGATGGAGTAATCGTTGCTACTAACAGAGCTGTATTTCAGCTTTATGTAGATGCTCAGGTAATTAAAGGAAGAGAAGAGGAAATTTTATATAAACTTAGTCGTTTACTAAATGAAAGTTTGGGAACTTTAAAAGAGAGATACTATTTAGCAAAGAGAAGATCTTTTGGAAGGATTTTGTTAAAAAAAGATTTAAAGTGGGATGAAGTCGCTAAGATAATGGTAAGGCTTTATTATTTACCCGGAGTTATTGTGGAGGTTGAATCCCAGCGATATTATCCTTATAAAAAAGCTTATTTCCATTTAATTGGTTATGTTTCAAGAATTACAAAAGAGGAATACAATAAACTAAAAAATGAAGGATATTCCATGGAGGATTTTATAGGAAGGAGAGGTATAGAAAGAGTTTTTGAGAAGTATTTAAAAGGAAAAAATGGAATCATAGAAATTGAAAGAGATGCTTATGGACGATTGGGTAAAATAGTTAGAAGAATAAATCCTATTCCTGGAAAAGATCTTATTCTTACTATTGATCACAGCTTACAGATGAAAGCATTTAGTTTATTAAAAAATAAACGCGGAGCTATAGTGGCTCTTTCTCCAGTTGATGGAAGTATTTTAGCCATGGTAAGTTCTCCTTCTGTTGATCCGCAGAAGTTTATAGAAGGATTTACCAGAAGAGAATGGAGGAGAATAGTGCGAGGAAAAAGCAAGCCTCTTGTAAACAGGGCTTTAACCTGTTATCCTCCAGGTTCTACTTATAAAGTAATCACAGCTTTAGCAGGATTAACAAGTGGGGTGATAAAAGGTGTTAATCAAGTTTTTTACTGTCAGGGGTATTTTAAATATAAGTCCCGTATTTTCAGATGTTGGAAGGTAACAGGGCATGGATGGGTTAATCTTATAAAAGCTTTAGCTGTTTCCTGTGATGTTTATTTTTATAATGTAGCTACCCAGTTAGATATAGATTATCTGGCTAAAATCAGCAGAGAATTTGGCTTGGGAGAAAAAGCCCTGAGATGGGTTGAAGAAGATAAAGGACTTGTGCCTGATAGGGCATGGAAAAAGAAAAAATTTAAGCAGATATGGTATCCTGGTGAAACAATTATTACTTCTATAGGTCAGGGATATTTATTGGTTACTCCTTTACAGATAGCCAGGGTATATATGGCTATAGCAAACGGAGGGTATCTTTATAAGCCTTATGTAGTAAAAGCAGTGATGGATCTGAAAGGAAAAAGAATAGAGTTTAAGCCTGTGCTGGAAAGGAAGATAGATATTAATCCGCGGTATTTAAAATGGATAAGAAAGGGGCTTAGAGAAGTTGTTGTATCTGGTACAGGAAAAGAGGCTTTTGTTCCAGGACTATTGGTTGCAGGAAAAACAGGAACAGCTCAGGTAGTTTCTTCTCGTTCAGAAAAAGCTAAATTTCTGGAACATCATGCCTGGTTTGTAAGTTATGCAGGAAAAGACAAACCAGAAATAGTTACTGCTATTTTTATAGAACACGGAGGACATGGAGGAACAGCAGCAGCTCCTTTAGCTAAGGAACTTTATAAGTTTTATTTTGGAATAACAGATGAAGAATCAGAATAATTAAGGATTACTGAAAAATGGTTTTTTTTCGAAAAAACTTGGGAGATTTTTTTAAAGAGAATTTACTGGGTTTTGGAGCTTTATTTATTCTTATTTTCTTAGGGAATTTAAATCAGTGGATTATGTCCGAGACTTCTGGAATATTTCTTAAAAATTTACTATGGCATCTGATAGGACTTACAATCTTTATTTTCATCACTTTTTTTACGGATTACCGAAAAATTCCTTTTAAAATGATATGGTATGCTTATTTGTTTTTAATTTTTGTGTTATTTGTTATGTGTTTATTCAAAAAAAGATGGCTTCATTTAGGACCAATTTCTATTCAGCCCTCAGAATTTTTAAAGCCTATTTTGCTATTACTTATCAGTTCTTTGATTGCTTCTGAACCTGATTATTCTTTAAATACAAAATTGCTTTTAAAAATTTTTGTAATAATAGCTGTTCCCCTAATGCTTATTTTACCTACAGATTTAGATTATGCCTTTATTATGGGGGTAATGTTTTTTTCTTTTCTTCTTTTTATAGGTATTCCCAGAAAAATTCTTATAATCTTAAGTATTTTAGGGGTGATTTTTTGTTTAATTGTTGTTCCTGTGGGGTGGAAAAGACTTAAGCCTCATCAAAGAGGAAGGATATATGGTTATTTACATCCAGAAAAGTATGCAAAAACCTGGGGTTATCAATTAAATCAGGCACTTATAGCTATAGGTTATGGTGGAATTTATGGGCATGGATTTAAGAAAGGGTGGTCAACCAGGCTAAATTATTTACCAGCTAAACATACAGATCTTGCCTTTGCAGTATGGGCAGAAACCTGGGGATTAATTGGAGTGAGTTTATTTTTGGTAATTTATGGATATTTACTTTTATTTGGAATTCAGATTTCTTCTACAGCAAAGGACTGGATGGGAAAGTATTTAAGCCTTGGTATAACTTTAGTTTTTCTATGGCAACTTATTTTTAATGTGGGAGGATGCTCTGGTCTTTTACCCATGACGAGTATCCCTTTACCTTTTTTAAGTTATGGTGGATCTATAACCATTTCTTCCTATTTTTTACTATCTTTGTTGTTTAATATCGGTTTAAAAAGATATTTCTTTAAATAATTTTATTTTTTATAAGTTTTTAAAACTTGACTTTTTAAAATTTTTCAATACAAATGTAGCTTTAAGATAAAACAGGGAGATAAAAAAATAAAGGAGTGGGGTAGAGATGATAAATATTGATATAACACTTTTAATTCAAATTATTGAAGCCTTAATTTTAACTTTTATTTTGCATCAAATTCTTATTAAGCCTGTCATGTCGTATATGAAAGAAAGAGAGTCCCATTTTAAGGCATTGGAGAAAGAGATTCAAGACTTATTGAATTCTGCTGAAGAAACAATAAAAAAGTATGAAACAGAAATTGCTAAAGCCAGAGACGAAGGAATTCAAAAGCGTGAGCTTCTTAAGGAAGAGGCTCGTAAGATAGAAAAAGAGCTTCTGGCTAAAGTAGTAAAGGAAGTTGAGGATTATAAGAATAAGTGGGCTCAGGAATTTAGCAGACAATTAGAAGAGGTAAGAAAGCAGCTTCAGACTAATATAGAAATGTTTGCAAACCTTATTGTTGAAAGAGTATTGGGGAGGAAGGTATGATAAGGTTGAGGGATGTATTGTTTATAGTTGGATTGGGAGTGTTTTTAGGAATTAGTGCTGGTTGGGCTTCTGAAGCAGCTCATGGTTATGAACATGCACATGGAGTAACAGCTGCTCAGATTAGAAATCTTATCTGGTTTAGTTTAAACTTTCTTGCTTTAGTGGCTATTCTTTATAAGTATGCTAAAAAACCTATTGTAGATATGTTTAGGAGTCGTCAGGAGAATTTATTAAAGCAGTATAATGAGCTTTTAGAGAAGAAAAAGGAAGCTGAGGCTAAGTATATAGAGCTTCAGGAAAAAATAAAGAATTTAGAAAAAGAGGCACAGGCTATATATCAGAATTATGTAGAGCAAGGTATGAAGGAAAAGGAAAGAATTATAGCTGAAGCTCAGGCTCAAGCTGAGAGGATTAAGCAGCAGGCAGAGCTTTATATTCAGCAGGAGGTAGAGAAAGCTACTGCTATGTTAAGAGAGGAAGTAGCTGAGGCTTCTGTGCAACTTGCTGAGGAACTTCTTAGAAAGAATATTACAGCAGAAGATCAGAAAAGAATATTTAAAGACTTCATAAATGAAATTAAAGGGAGGGTGGTTCATTGAGGGGCACAGTTATAGCACTAAAATATGCTAAAGGTCTTTTTACTGTAGCAAAAGAGCTTGGTAAGATTAAGGAATTTGGGGAGCAGTTAAAGCAAATAGAAGAGTTGTTAGATCAAATGCCTGATGTATTAAAAGCTTTAGAGAATCCTATTTATCCTCCTGATTTAAAGATGGAGATTGTGAATGAAATTTTAAAGGCTGTGCAGGTAGATTCTGAGGTAGAAAGATTTTTGAAACTCCTGGTTGAGAGGCGCAGGATTCACATTATTAAAGAAATAGTAGCTAAGTATCAGTTGCTTGTGGATGAGGAGTTAAATATTGCTCGTGGAGAAGTGATAGCAGCTTATCCTCTTAGTGATGAGGAGAAGAAGGAGCTTGAGGAGATTTTAAAGGAGATTTTAAAGAAAGAGGTGGTGCTTGAAACTAAAGTAGATGAAGATATTATTGGGGGTATAAAGGTTCAAGTAGGAGACCTTGTGTTTGATGGAACTATAAAAAGGCAATTGAGGAAATTTAAAGAAATCATAAAAGGGGAGGTGCTATAAATGCAGGCTATAAAGGCTCAAGAACTCAGTGATTTAATTAAAAAAAGGATTGAGGAGTTTGAAAAGAAGATAGATTTAGAAGAAATGGGAGTTGTCATTTCCGTCGGTGACGGAATTGCCCGTGTATTTGGACTAAAAAATTGTGAATATATGGAGCTTATTGAGTTTCCTGACAGTGGAGAAGTTGGAATTGCTTTAAACCTTGAGTTTGATTCTGTAGGTATTCCTATTTTAGGTGATTATGCAAAAATTAAGGAAGGTGATATTGCTAAGAGAACAGGAAGAGTTGCTTCTATTCCTGTAGGAGAGGCTGTTATTGGAAGAGTAATAGATCCTGTTGGAAGACCTCTTGATGGAAAGGGTCCTATTGATGCTAAGGAATACAGAAGAATTGAGTTAAAGGCTCCTGGAATTATTCAGAGAAAGCCAGTTCATGAACCAATGTATACTGGTATTAAAGCTATTGATGCTATGACTCCAATTGGAAGAGGGCAGAGAGAATTAATTCTTGGTGACAGACAGACAGGAAAAACAGCTATTGCTATTGATGCTATTTTAGCTCAGAAGGACAGTGATGTTTATTGTATATATGTAGCTATTGGACAGAAGAGATCTACTGTTGCTCGTATAGTGGATATTTTACGGAGATATGGTGCTATGGAATATACTACAGTAGTTGCTGCATGTGCTTCAGACTCTGCAGCACTTCAGTGGATTGCACCTTATTCTGGATGTGCAATAGGAGAGTATTTTAGAGATACAGGAAGACATGCTTTAATTATTTATGATGACTTATCCAAACAGGCTGCTGAATACCGTGAAATTTCACTTCTTTTAAGAAGACCACCTGGTCGTGAGGCTTATCCTGGAGACATTTTCTATAACCACTCCAGGCTTCTTGAGAGAGCTGCAAAACTTGATGATAAATATGGTGGTGGATCTTTAACAGCTTTACCAATTGTTGAGACTTTACAGGGAGATGTTTCTGCATATATTCCTACTAATGTTATTTCTATTACAGATGGGCAGGTTTACTTAGAGCCTGGTTTATTCTTTGCTGGTGTTCGTCCTGCTATTAATGTAGGACTTTCAGTGTCCCGAGTAGGAGGTGCTGCTCAGATTAAGGCTATGAAACAGGTTGCAGGAAGATTAAGGCTTGAGCTTGCTCAGTATAGAGAGCTTGCAGCTTTTGCTCAGTTTGGATCTGAGCTTGATAAGGCTACTCAGAGAATTTTGCATAGAGGAGCTCGTTTAGTGGAAATTCTTAAGCAGCCTCAGTATCAGCCCTTACCAGTAGAAAAACAGATTTGTATCCTTTTTGCAGGAACAAGAGGATTCTTAGATGAAATGCCTATAGAAGTTCTTGCTCAGTATGAAAGAGAGCTTTATGAATTTATTGAAAGTAAATATCCAGAAATTTATAAGGAGATAAAGGAGAAAAAGGAGATTAGTCCAGAGTTAGAGCAGAAGATGACAGAAGCTTTAAAGGAATTTAATGAACTCTTTAAGAAGAATAATAACATTGAACCTGTTCCTGTTCCATAAGGAGGTTAAGATTAATCTAAAAAGTGGGTTTAATTAAAAGGGGGCTTTGGGATGCCAGGTTTAAGGGATATTAAAAAGAAGATAGATGCGATAAAGAAGATAGGGCAGATCACCAAAGCGATGAACATGGTGGCTTCTGCCAAGTTGCGTTCTATCCAGGGAAGACTGGAGGGTTTTCGTCCTTATAGAAATAAATTTGAAGAAGTTATAGGAGATTTATTGAGCTCTGGAGCAGTTGATACTAATAAGGTAGAGCTTTTGCAGGTAAGGGATGTTAAAAAGGTAGGAATAATTCTGGTTACTGCAGATAGAGGATTATGTGGGGCTTTTAATGCGAACTTGATAAGAGAAACTGAAAAGGCTATGGATAGATTTAAAAAGGAAGGAAAAGAAGTAGAGTTGATTTGTGTGGGAAAAAAGGGTGCTCAGTATTTTGCAAGGAGAGCGCCTGTTAGAGAGTCATATATGGATGTTATGGGAAAGGTTCTAATGCAGGATGCTCGTAAGATTGCCCGGTCTGCAATGATGGCTTTTCTTTCTAAGGAGTGGGATGAGGTTTATATAATTTATGGGTATTTTGTAAATCTGGTTAAACAAATTCCTAAAATGGAAAAGTTACTACCTATTAGCTTTGAAAACAAAGAGGTAGAAGAGGCTAAAACAAGTTATGCTTACATTTATGAGCCTGAAGAGGAGCAGCTTTTATCTGAGTTATTACCTCTTTATGTAAATACTATGGTTTTTGCTGCTATGCTTGAGACTGCGGTTAGTGAGCAGGCTGCTCGTATGACTGCTATGGATAATGCTCAGAGAGCTTGTAGTGATATGGTTAAGGAGCTTACTTTACTTTTTAATAAAACAAGGCAGGCTGCTATTACTAAGGAATTAATGGACATTGTAGGAGGAGCAGAGGCTATAAGTAAAGAATAAGTTTGAAAATAATATATTAAAAATGAGTTAAGAGTAAGGAGGGTTAAAATATGGCAGAAGAGAAAGTAATGGGAAAAATAGTGCAAATTATGGGATGCGTGGTAGATGTAGAATTTCCTCCTGGAAAAGTTCCTAAGGTTTTAGAGTGTTTAAGAGTGACTAACCCTATGATAGATGATAGAGAGTGGAATCTTGTTTTAGAGGTTGCTCAGCAGTTAGGAGATAATGTAGTTCGTTGTGTTGCTATGGATTATACAGATGGTTTGAAGAGAGGACAGGAGGTTTGGGCTACTGGGAAACCCATTGTAGTTCCTGTAGGTAAGCCAACCTTAGGAAGAATTATGAATGCAGTTGGTGATCCTTTAGATGAAGGTGGACCTATTCAGTCTGATAAATATTATCCTATTTTTAGACCTGCTCCACCTCTTACCGAGCAAGATGTTACTATCAAGGTATTAGAGACAGGAATTAAAGTATTTGACCTTCTGGTTCCATTCCCTCGTGGTGGAAAGATGGGAACCTTTGGAGGAGCTGGAGTTGGTAAAACAGTAGTTATGATGGAGATGATTCACAATATTGCTATGGAGCACGGTGGAATTTCTGTGTTCTGTGGAGCTGGAGAGAGGACCCGTGAAGGGAACGAGCTTTACTTAGAAATGAAACATTCTGGAGTTATTGATAAAGCTGCACTTGTTTATGGACAGATGAACGAGACCCCAGGTCACCGTGCAAGAGTTGCTCACACTGCTGTTACCTTAGCTGAGTATTTCAGAGATGAAGAAGGTCAGGATGTGCTTTTATTTATTGATAACATTTATCGTTTTACACAGGCTAACCAGGAAGTGTCTGCTCTTTTAGGAAGAATGCCATCTGCAGTTGGATACCAGCCAACACTTGCTACAGACATTGGAGCATTACAGGAGAGAATTTGTTCTACTACTAAAGGATCTATTACTTCTGTGCAGTGTGTTTATGTTCCTGCAGACGACTTAACAGACCCTGCTCCAGCTACAACCTTTGCTCACTTAGATGGAACAGTGGTTCTTTCCAGACAAATTGCTGAGCTTGGAATTTATCCAGCAGTTGACCCATTAGACTCTCAGTCTCGTATTCTTGATCCCAATGTTATTGGATGGGAGCATTATAGTGTAGCCCGTCAGGTCCAGCAGGTGTTACAGAGATATAAAGACCTTCAGGATATTATTGCAATTCTTGGTGTAGAAGAACTTTCTGAAGAAGATAAGATTATCGTTGCTCGTGCAAGAAAGATTCAGAGATTCCTTTCTCAGCCCTTCCATGTAGCTGAGCAGTTTAC
>CAZQIW010000020.1:0-11792 GCA_964593845.1 uncultured Thermodesulfatator sp.
TTTATGAAATCAATGGAGAACCAGCTTTTCAGGTTTATCAGAGAATAATAAAAGAAAAAGATGGAATAGAACTAAACTCTTCTAATTTTCAGGAGATTGCCAGAGCTTATCCCTTAGGAATGATATCTTTTAAAGATGATGAGTTTATTATTAGAGATCCCATAGCCATTGGGGAAAAAGATTCACTTATAATTGTTAGTTCTATTCCGGTTTTTTCTACGATTTTTATAATGAGAGGAGAACCAGAAGAACTTGCAGATTCAGTTTGCAAAGTATCTCACGAGGTATTTCAGAGCTCACAGGGTAAGTTAGGAATTCTTTTTGATTGTGTTTCAAGGGTTCTTTTTTTAGGAGAGGAGGGTTTTAAAAGAGAAATAAGTAAAGTTTTTGAGTGTGCCAAAAAAAGTGATATTAATATATATGGACTTACAAGTATTGGTGAAATTTCAAATGTTGGTTATGATGAAATAAGGGTCTTTAATAAGACAGTTTTACTTGGAGTATTAAGAGATGAAAAAGTATAGCGAAATAGTTGAATTTTTTGATTCTGAGCTTCAAGATGTTTTTAAAAGACAACAACTTTGGAGCAGAATAAAGAAGTATATGGATGCAGTGTTTGAAAAGTGGTGGGAGGGATTAGAAAGAAAAACAGAAATTAAAAAGATTCTTTTAAGTAGAAGCAAATTTAGGTTGATCAAAAGGCAAAAAGAGTTTATAGAAAGTTTGTTTGTTACTAATGATTTAAAAAATTTAGAGTATTCCATAGAGAAAATAGCTCAGCTTCATCTAAGGAAAGGAATAGATCCTGCTTATTTAGGATGGGGATTTTCTGAATTAGCTGGATTTTTATATGAAGTAAGTTTGCAGGAAAAGTTTAGCTATGAGGAATTTAAACTATTACAGGATTTGTTAAAGATAATAGAGCTTGGAATACTTTCAGGATATTGTGAAAGTTTTTGTAAGGATGTTGCTGGAAAACAGAGTATGTTAGATGATATAAATGTTGTATTTAAAAATTTAAGAATTCACGAAGAAGCAGTAAAAGTAGTTAAAAAATTATGGGAGTTTGAAGATAAAAAAGAGTTTCTTCAATATTTAAAAGCACAAAATGTTCCTTTAGAGCCAGCTAATTGTCCTCTTTTAAGTAATTTGGATTCTTTAGAAAGGTTATCTTACTTAGGGATTGATGTAAGGTTTATAGAAAAAGAAAAATTAAAATGGTTTGAAAAGTTGAACTCAATAGTTAAGTGTATAGAAGAAGGAGATGAACAAGGATTACGAGAAGTATATGAACAATTCATGACGAGTTCAAGAAAAATTACAGATCATCTTTCTTTACCTTTAAGAGAAATAATTACCATGATGTGTCTTATCGTTAATTCAGGTATGAAGCTATTTAAAAAGAGTGCAGAAATTATAATGAAGAAGGAGATAGAAAGTGAGGAAGTATTTGAGATAATTCAAAAAGAAATAGAAAGTGTTTTAAAAGAAGTGCTTGGGTGGGCTATTGAAAAGATAGAAATCCTTCCTGAAGAAAAAGATGGATACGATCTGGTTGAAAGAATAAATCTGGAGAGGGAAAAGGACATAATAATAGGTTTAAAGTTTATAGAAGGTTTATATAAAGATTACCTAAAAGAAATTACAGAGTTGTTTATAGAGATAGTAAAGTTGTTGGTATTTTTAAAACAGAGGGAATTTGAGCTTATAGAACTGGCAGATAAGGCAGAGGCTGCAAATAGAGCTAAGGATATGTTTTTAGCAAGTATGAGCCACGAGCTTAGAACGCCTTTAAATGCTATTATAGGATTTGCTCAAATTTTACAAATGCGAAAGGATATTCCAGATCATATAAAACCGTATATTGAAAAGATCTATGTAGCTGGAAAAAACTTACTTGATTTAGTAAATACTATACTTGATTTTGCAAAATTAGAAGCTGGAAAAATTGAGCTTCGTTTAAGCAATACGAATATTAAAGAACTTTTAAATGAAGTGCAAACTCTTGTTGCCCCTGCGTTAAGAGAAAAAAAACTAAGTTTTTCCTATCCTGAATTTTCTTCTTTTATGCTTTATGTAGATCCCAAGCTAATAAAAGAAGTTTTTCTTAACTTAATCTCTAATGCTATTAAATTTACTCCTGAAGGAGGAAAAATCTGGATTGATATTAAATTTTCTAAAGAAGAAAAAGCTTATGTATTTAGTGTGTGTGATACTGGAATAGGAATAAAAAAAGAGGATATTCCCAAGCTTTTTAATCCTTTTACGCAACTGGATAATCCTTTTCAAAAAACTGCAAAAGGAACAGGGCTTGGACTTGCTATTACTAAAAAAATAGTTGAACTTCATAAAGGAAAAATTTGGGTTGAAAGTGAATACGGTAAAGGAACATGTTTTCATTTTACTATACCTGTAAGCCAGGAAGCTGAAATTTTTGAAATAATAGAAGCTAAGCAACCCGATGCTCCTAAAATTCTTATTGTAGAAGATTCAGAACATGATATGGAAATATTAAAAGAATGTTTAAAAAATGAATTTACTCTTTTATTGACTAATTTTTTGCAAAGAGGTTTAAATTTACTCAAAAATGAAAAGATTGATTTAATAATATTAGATTACTTTTTAGCAGATGGAGTAGGAACAGATATTCTGGATTATTTAGAAGAACAAAGTTCAGAAATTCCAGTAATTTTAATTTCTGCAGAAAGTAAAGTAAAGGAGATTTTAAAAGATCATCCTTATAAAAATGTCAGGTTTTTAATTAAATCTGGTATCAGATGTGAAGAAATAAAAAATTTAGTAAGTGAATCACTTTTTAAGAAAGAATTTGAGAAATAAGAATACAATCTTTTTGAATTTGCTCTTTAAGAGCCTCCAGAGAACTAAATCTTTTTTCTTCTCGGATGCGTTTTATTATTTCTACTTCTAAGGTTTCTCCATAAATTTCTTCTTTAAAATCAAAAATATGCACTTCTACAGTAAGTTCTTTATCTTCAAATGTTGGTTTAGTTCCTATATTCATAGCACCTTTAAATTTTTTACCTTTAAAATAGACCCATACTGCATACACACCTGGAGCAGGTATTAATTTGGAAGAAGGAAATTCCAGATTAGCAGTGGGAAACCCAAGATTCTTACCTCTTCCTTTACCTTTAACCACTTTACCTATCATAAAATAAGGATGCCCAAGAAGTTGATTAGCTTTTTCTATTTCCCCTCTGGTAATAAGTTGTCTTATTACTGTGCTTGAAACTGTTAGATCATCAATTACTACAGGAGAAACAGTTTTTACTACAAAATTATATTTTTCTCCCAGTTTTTCTAAGTAAGCTGTATCTCCCTTTCTATTGCGTCCAAAACGAAAATTAAACCCTACTACTATTGCCTTTGCTTTCAGATCATCCACTATATATTCCTGAACAAAAAGATCTGCAGAAAGCTGAGCTACATTGAGACTAAAAGGAATTAAGACTAAATTTTTTATCTCCTGTTTAGAAAGAAGATAAATTTTTTCTTCCAAAGTAGTTAAAAGTTTAAAATTAGCTTCAGGAAAAAGGATTAATCTGGGATGAGGATCAAAGGACACTATTACAGGAGTGACATTTAGTTTTTTGGATAAATTTATAGTTTCTTTAAAAAGGGTCTTATGTCCTATATGAATACCATCAAAACTTCCAATAGTGATAACTGTGGGGAAGTTTAAAGGAAAATCCTTAGGGGTATAGATTTTCAATCTTTCCCTCCACCAGCTTTAAGAAGCTATCAAAAAGATAGACTGAATCATGTGGTCCAGGAGCATTTTCTGGATGATATTGCACAGACATAACTTTCAAATCAGGCACAAAAATACCTTCTAAGGTTTCGTCATTAAGATTGATATGAGTAACAATAGCTTCCTTAGGAAGTTCTTCCTTTTTTACACAAAAGCCATGGTTTTGAGAAGTGATTTCTACTTTTTTGTTAAAGAGATTAAGCACTGGATGATTTATTCCCCTGTGTCCGAATTTTAATTTGTAAGTGCTGGCTCCCAGAGCTTGCCCTATAATTTGATGCCCTAAACAGATACCAAACATAGGTTTTTTACCCAGTAATTCTTTTACAGTATTTACAATTTTGGTAAGAACCCCTGGATCACCTGGTCCATTGGAAACAAATATTCCATCAGGATTGTAAGAGAGAATCTCCTCAGAGGAGGTATAAGCAGGAAAAATCAAACACTCTGCACCTTTTTCTACAAAAATACGAAGCTGATTTAATTTTAATCCACAGTCTATTACAGCGATTTTATATCTTCCTTCACCTTTAAAATTTTTAATATCTTCTTTTCCATTTTTTCCATAGTAAAAAGGTTCTTTACAGGTTACATACTGCACAAGATCCCTTCCCACATAATCAGGGCTTGCCTTAATTTTTTCCAAAAACTTCTTGGGATCTAAGGTTTCTGTTGTGATTCCTCCTCTCATTGCTCCATAAATTCTAAGATGTCGGGTTAAAGCCCTTGTGTCTATTCCTTCTATCCCAAGTATTCCGTTTTCTGCAAGCCACTCTCCTAAGGATTTTTTAGCTCTCCAGTTGCTATAAAAAGGCTGATATTCTTTTACCACAAATCCTGCTACATGGATTTTTTCACTTTCCATATCCTCAAAATTTATTCCATAGTTTCCAATAAGAGGATAAGTCATAGTAACAATCTGACCATAGTAGGAGGGATCAGTAAGAATTTCCTGATAACCTGTCATTCCAGTGTTAAAAACTATCTCTCCAAAAGACTCCCCTCTTCCTGTAAAGGATCTTCCCCAAAAATAAGTTCCGTCTTCAAGCATTAAAAGAGCCTTGTAAGTTTTCATCTTTTTACTCCTTATTTTTATTTAATTTACGCTTGGCTTCCCAAAGTAAATATTCCCGAATAAATTCGTCTATTTCTCCATCTAAAACTTCATCTACCTTATAAGATTCGTGCTGAGTCCTGTGGTCTTTTACCACTTTATAAGGATGAAGAGTATAAGTTCTTATCTGATTTCCCCAGGTAATCTCTTTTTTTTCTCCTATCAGGCTCTCTTTTTTCTGCTCAAGTTTCTGCTTTTCTAACTGGTAAAGCCTTGATTTTAAAATTTTTAAAGCTGTCATTTTGTTGAGATACTGACTTCTTTCATTCTGACAGGTAACCACTATTCCTGTGGGTATATGGGTTATTCTTACTGCACTTTCAGTTTTATTCACATGCTGTCCACCATGCCCACTTGCTCTCATGGTTTCAATTTTTAAATCTTCAGGTCTGATTTCAACCTCAATCTCTTCCTCTATTTCAGGAATAACTGTAACAGAAGCAAAAGAAGTGTGCCTTCTGGCATTGGCATCAAAAGGAGAGATACGAATTAATCTGTGAACTCCTTTTTCTCCCTTAAGATAACCATAAGCCCAAGGACCTTCTATTAAAACTACAGCATTTTTAATACCAGCTTCTTCTCCTGCAAGGCTATCTACTAATTTTACCTTATACCCTTTTTTCTCTGCCCATCTTACATACATCCTCAATAACATATAAGCCCAATCCTGGGCATCTGTGCCACCAGTGCCAGCATGAATACTTAAAATAGCAGAAGAATAGTCATATTCATCAGTAAGCAAAAGCTTAATTTCCTCTTTTTTAAGCTTCTTTTCAAAAGCTTCAAGTTCCTCTAAAAAAGCCTGTAAGGACTCCAGAGTTTTATCTTCTTTATAAAACTCAAACCACTCCAGAAGGTCTTTAAAAGACTTACTTAAGTCTTCAAAAATAGAAAGCCTTTCTGAAAGCTTAGCTCTTTCTTTAAGAAGATTTTTTGTTTCTACAGAATCCCAATCAGGATTGTTTTGAAGTTTTTCTTCAATTTTATTTAAACGAATTTTTAATCCTTCGGGGTCAAAGACACCCCCTTAAATCTTGAAGTTGTTCATGAAAATTGTTTATTACTCTCTCAAAATCTACATTTTTGTAAGCCTGAGCTATTCCTTTCATAGCAAAATAAATATAATCCATTTTTGAGAAAATGAAAGATTTCTATACTGCAAAAGTTAACAATTACAAAATTTTTAACTCGCTCTCAAGCTCATTAATGCTTTTTTCCCTGATTTTTACCCCATCCAACATAAGATAGCTGAAATTCTTTTTTTTCAAAAAGTTTAATACTTTTTCTATCTTCTTTTTATCCACAGCAAGCTTCTCGTGAAAAGGATATAATCTATTTAGACTCCAGAGAGATAAAAAGCAAACAGCCTTGTCTTCTGAGTCAATATGTTGATAAACATAGATATGAGCCTTGGTTTCAAAAAGTTCTTTTTTATATTTTTCAGCAAGCCTTCCTATACCCCAGATAACTCCTCTTTGAGCAGGAGGAAATTCCAGATAATTATCGGCTTTATATTTATGAGTATCCTCTGTGTTCCACAAATAGGATACAAAAATAGAAAGATATTCCTTTTTAAGCAAGGGAGAATTATACAGAGCCTCGGCAAATCCTTCAGGAACTCCCCATGCCATTCCTCCTGATTCTTCATTAAGCATCCACATAAGACGCCTTATAATAATCCTTGCCCTTTCCATATCTTTTTTAGCAATTTCTCCTGTAAAATAACCAAAGGCTATAATAGCCTTCCAGCGAACTTCTTCTACAGGATGAAGAAAAGCTCCTATAAGAGGGCTGATAATTTTTGTGGGAGGAAAGGAGCTGAGAACCTTAATCAGATTCTCAGGGCTTTCCTTTTCAAGGATAGACCAGACCTCATCTTTTAAATAAAAATTTCTTTTCATTCTTAATCTGCTTTAAGAATTTTTGATTTTTTGAGCAATTGTTTTTCCTAACTCTTCACACTGTTTAAGGACTTCTTTATCAGGAGCATACTTTGCTTTAAGCCCTTCGTGAATAATTTCGGCATGAATATTTTTTAATACTTCATTTAAAATTTTAACAGATTCTCCACTCCATCCATAAGAACCAAAAGCTGCTCCAATTTTGCCTCTTGGTCGCAGTCCTTTCATATAAGTGGTAAAACCAGCTACAGTGGGTAATATGTTGTTATTTAAAGTGGAAGAACCTAAAAGAAGACCTTTAGCCAGCATAACTTCAGTGATTACATCTGTAAAGTCAGAAACAGAAAGCTTAAAAATCCTTGCCTCTATTCCTTCTTTTAAAATTCCATCCATAATAGCATATGCCATTTTTTCTGTGCTTTTCCACATAGTATCATACACAATTACCACCCTTGGATCAGCAACATAATTACTCCATTTTTCATAAAGATTCATTACTTCTTTGGTATATTTTCTCCAGATCACTCCATGATCAGGACATATTATTTCTATTTCAAGACCAAGCTCTTTAACGGTTTTTAAAAGTTTTTGAACCTGCGGAGAAAAAGGTAAAACAATATTGGCATAATACTTTGCTGTTTCCTGAATGAGTGAGCAATAATCAACCTCATCATCAAATCTAAAACTTGTGGCATAATGAGCACCAAAGGCATCCTGAGAAATAAGCAATTTCTCTTCTGGTATATAACTTACCATACTATCTGGCCAGTGAACCATGGGAGTTTCTATAAACTTAATGGTTCTTTTACCTATTTTTACCTCAGTGCCTGTTTTTACTTCCTCAAAAGGAAAATCATTTCTGTGTAAATAGGCAGCAAGCCCCAGTCTTCCGTTTCCGGTAATAAAAATCTTTTCAGGTTTTATTTTTTCCACTATATAGAGAAAGCTACCTGAATGATCAGGTTCTATATGGTTTACCACCAGATAATTAATTTTTTCAGGAGGAATTACACTCTGAATTCTTTTGAGAAGCTCATTTTCAAAACCCTGTTTTACTGTATCAAAAAGAGTGATTTTTTCATCAAGTATTAAATAGGCATTATAGGTAGACCCTCTGATGGTGGAATAGCCGTGGAAATTTCTTATATGCCAGTCTATTGCTCCAACCCAGAAAATACCCTCTTTAATTTTTACTGCCTCCATTTTTCCTCCTAATTATTTAATCTATATTTTGCTGTTATATTTAAAAAACTAACTTTTCCACAAACCGTGTAAATTACAATAAGCCCTTGCTGAGGCAGACTCAGCCTTTATTTCAAAAACTGCAGAGGGTTCTTCTCCTGGTTTTAAAAAGCGAATACAAATTTTATTATCATCAGTATGAAGCTCTATCCATTCAATATAATGCTCTTCTTTCATAGGATGAGGGACTTTGCCTACTTTTACTTTATAAACCTCTCCTTCTTTTTCAATTACAGGAACATGCTTTTCAATAGCAGCATCTGTTGAGCTTTCTTTTAAAAGCTCCATAGGGTTTCCACAACAAACCAGCTCTCCTTTTCCTCCATGCATAACCAGAACAATATTCCCACAGGTATTACATCTGTAAACTTGAAACCTTTCTGCCATTTTTAAAACCTCCTAATTTAAAATTAATTTAAATTTAAAATTAATACAGAATTTTTAAAAAAGCAAGGATTTTTGAGGCTGTTTGAAAAATATTTTTTAATTGAAGAAAATTGTAGCGGCGGGCTTTATGCCCGCCTGGAAAGATATGGCGGGGGTAAACCCCGCCGCTACATGTGGGAGATGATTTGGGCAGGGGTAAACCCTGCCGCTACATATATGAACTTTTGTAAATCATTTTTCAAACATCCTTAGGATTTTTAGGAAAAATTATAATTGCTGATAAATGAGTTTTAGTTCTTCCAGGACCTCGTGGAGGACTTTTTTTAAGTCTTTTTCAGATTCAGATGCTTTCAGAGATTTTTGCTGGGGCTCTGAACTTTTTTTATGGGTTTGCAAAATTTTTTTTATACCATCAAGGGTATAACCCTCTTCAAGCAGGGCTTTTATTTTTTGAAGCAAATCAAGTTGTTCTTTTTTATAAAATTTTCTCTGAGCAATTCTGTAAGGTTTTAATTGAGGAAATTTTTTTTCCCAATAATAAAGGATATGAGGTTTTATCTTAAGAGTTTTAGCAACTTCTGAAAGAGGGATGTATAAACTTTCATCAGCTTTTTTAGCCTGTTTCATTATGAAGCTCAGCTTTGAACTGCGGAGCTACTTTAAAAATAACCTTTTTAAAAGGAGGAACCAAAACTTTTTCTCCTGTTTTTAAGTTTCTTCCAACTCTTCCTTTAGTCTTGTATGGAATAAAACTTCCAAACCTTACAATCTGCACTTCTTCCTCTTTTTCCAGAGCTAATTTTACTTCTTCCAGAAGGGCATCTATCAGAGTATAAAGTAGCCTTCTGGAAAGCCCTACTTTTTGATGAAGTATCTCTGCAACCTCTTTTTTGGTAACAGTTTTCATTTTTTACCTGGGTCTTGCTGAAAATTTTTCAAAAATTTTTCTGGCTAAATCTTCCTGAATTTCATTAACTTCTTCATCTCTTAAAGTTCTATCCAAAGCCCTATACCAGAACCTCAGACTTACACTTTTTTCATCTTCAGGAATAGGAGGTCCTTCATAAATCTTTATGCATCTAACTTTTTCTAAATAAGGAACTGATAAGGATTTTACAAACTCAAGAATTTCTCCTATTTTTATCTCCTTTTTAAGAATACAGGTTACATCTCTAAAAGTGGAAGGATATTTAGGTGGTTTTTTAACTACATTTTCTATCTTTTTCCATTCAGCTAAAATAGGCTCTAAATTAATTTCTGCAACCAGAACATTTGTTTTTAAATCAAACTCTTTTAATACCAGATTTTTTATTTCTCCTGCAAATCCAATTTTAGAATCTTTAAAAAATAGATCAAAAGAAGCTCCTTTCTTTAAGAAAGGTTCAGAAGAATGTGGTTTGAAATCAATGGGTAACTTTAAGACCTCAAAGAATTCTTCTAAATAACCTTTTAAATCATAAATATCAAACTTCCTTGGTTCTTTATACCAAACCTCGCAAGAGTCAGTCCCCATTAAAAGAATCCCAAGATAAAGGGGTTCATCAGCAAGAATATCCTTTGTAGGAAAGAAAACCTTTCCAATCTCAAAAATTTTTAAAGAATTAACTTCTCTAAAAAAGTTAAAACAGGCTGTCTCAATAAGCCCTGGAATTAAAGTGGTTCTCATTATAGACTGATTAGAAGATATAGGATTGGCAATTTCAATGTAATTTTTTCTTGGATCATCAGAAGCTAAATTTAACTTTTCTATAGAAGTAGGATCAATAAAACTGTAAGTAATTACCTGGAAGAATCCCAAAGATTTCAGAATATCTTTTACTCTGTTTTCCAGCTCAATAATATCAGAAGGACTTTTAGTGTGTAAAACTGCTTTTGGATAAGTGGTTGGAATTCTTTCATATCCATAAATACGGGCAACTTCTTCTATTAAATCTTCGGGAATTTTTAAATCCTGTCTATAGGAAAAGGGAACAACCTCAAAACTCTCCCCTGTTCTTCTAACAGAACCTATTCTGTTTAAAATACTTTCTACCTCAGGAGAAGGTAGAGAAAATCCTAAATATTTAATTAACTTTTTTTGAGAAAGAGAAATAAGAGGAGCTATATAAGGCTTGGGATAAATATCTATTATTTCTGAAAACTTTTCAGCTTCAGCAATTTCTAAGATTAATTCACTTGCCCTCAGTAAACCCAGAACTACTCCTTCTGGATCTATATTTCTTTCAAACCTGTAAGAACTCTCGGTGGTGATTTTGTGCCTTTGAGCACTTTTCCTGATCCTTTTTGGATTAAACCAGGCAGACTCCAAGAAAATGTTTTGAGTTCCCTCAGAGACTCCTGTTTCTTCACCACCCATAATTCCAGCAAGAACCATAGGTTTTTCTGCATCAGCAATTACCAAATCTTCCTCTGTAAATACCCTTTCCACTCCATCTAACATGAGAAGTTTTTCACCTGCTTGAGCCTTTCTAACAATTACTGTGTGATTTTTTATTTTATCCCAATCAAAGGCATGTAAGGGCTGACCAAATTCCAGAAGAACATAATTTGTAATATCAACTATATTATTAATAGGTTTTAATCCACATAACCAAAGCCTTTTCTGGATGTAAAAAGGACTTTCCTTAACTTTTACTTTTTCAAAAGTCCTACCTGCATATCTTCTGCATCCATCTTTATCCTGTATTTCAATACTTCCTTTAAACTTATTTCCAGCTTTAAGGTATTCTTCAAAAGTAATAGGTTTTAATTCCCAAGAAGTAAGTGTATGAAGCTCCCTTGCTGCTCCCAGGATGGAAAGCACATCTCCTCTGTTAGGAGTAATAGCCAGCTCAAGAACAGCTTCTGAGATATTAAGTATTTTGTAAATGGACTCACCAAGAACTGCATCCTCTGGTAAAATCAATAATTTATCTTTTTCTTCTCCTATACCTGCTTCATAAGGAGAAAGAAACATTCCATAGGATTTAAAACCTTTTATGGTTTTTACTTCAACTTTTTGAGAGGTAAAAGTGGTGCTTCCAGGTTTAACCAACCCTACAATTAAACCAGGTTTCACCTGATCCCGAGCTGTGGTGAGCACTGTAAAAGTTTCCTTTCCATCTGTAACCTTACAGACTGCTAATCCCTTTAATTTTTCAGGCTCTTTAACTTCCAAAATTTTTACTGCTATTAATTCTCCAAGAGATTCATAAGGATCCTCAACAGCTTCTACTTCAATACCTCCCATGGTAAAAATTTCAGCTATTTCTTCTGGAGAGCTTTTAAGCTCTATAAACTCTGAAAGCCAGCTTATAGGAACTCTCATAGAAGGTTCTCCTATTTTAACTTTTATTTAAAACTTTCAAGAAAATAAAGATGGTTATCAAAGAAAAGT
>CAZQIW010000020.1:11892-16891 GCA_964593845.1 uncultured Thermodesulfatator sp.
TTTTAACTTTTATTTAAAACTTTCAAGAAAATAAAGATGGTTATCAAAGAAAAGTCTTATATCATCTATTCCGTATTTTATCATAGCAATTCTTTCTATGCCAAGACCAAAAGCAAATCCCTGCCAGATATTGGTGTCGTAATTTACAGCCTTAAACACTTCTGGATGGACCATCCCTGCTCCAAGAATCTCAAGCCATCCAGTATAACTACATACTCTACAGCCTTTACCACCACAGATAACACAACCTATATCCATTTCTACACTTGGTTCTGTAAAAGGAAAATAGCTCGGACGGAATCTTACCTTTGTTTTTGGACCAAAAGTTTCCCTTGCAAAATAGGTTAAAATCCCTTTAAGATCTGAAAAACTAACCTCTTTGTCAACCATCAAACCTTCTAATTGATGAAACATAGGAGAGTGGCGAACATCAGCATCACAGCGATACACTTTACCTGGAGCAATGATTCTTAAAGGAGGCGTTCTATCAAGCATAGTTCTTATTTGCATAGGAGAGGTGTGAGTTCTGAGAATAGCGCCATTTTTTAAATAAAAAGTAGCTTGCATATCTCTTGCTGGATGCCACTCAGGAATGTTTAAAGCTTCAAAATTATAATACTCGGTTTCAATCTCAGGACCTGTAACTATTTCAAAACCAAGCCGAGTAAAAATAGCACATAACTCATCTATAGTCTGAGAAAGAGGATGAAAAGCCCCGAGAGAAATTCTTCTCCCGGGTAAAGTAAGATCTAAAGCTAAATCTTTGTCCTCCTCTTTAAAAAGAAGCTCTTTTTCTTTTTGTGTGAGCTTTTGTTCTAATTCGGATTTTAAAAGATTAAGCTCTTTCCCTAATTTCTTTTTTTCTTCTAAGGGTAAATCCTTAAGCTTTTTTAAGTAAGAGGTTATTATTCCTTTTTTTCCTAAATATTTAACACGAAATCCCTTTAATTCCTCAAGATTAGATACTTTCTCAAATTCCTGCCAAATCTCTTGTTTAAGTTTTTCTATTTCATCAGTAAGCATTATTGCCATTGAGCTTTAGCAATTTCTACTAATTTAGCAAAAGTTTCTGGTTCGGTTATAGCTAAATTAGCAAGCACTTTTCTGTCAAGAGCTATTCCTGCTTTTTTAAGACCACCCATAAATTTGCTATAATTTAATCCATTTAACCTTGCTGCAGCATTGATTCTAATCTGCCAGAGGCGTCTAAAATCTCTTTTTTTCTGACGCCTATCTCTATAGGCATAGACCAAGGCTCTTTCTAAAGTTTCTTTAGCTCTTCTAAAAACATTTTTTCTCTGTCCCCAATATCCCTTGGTAAGCTTAAGAAGCCTTTTATGCCTTCTTCTGGTTTTAAACCCTCCTTTTGCTCGTGGCATATAAAATCCCTCCTTTTACTTAAATCTTTATTAAATCTTTAAAATTTGTAAGGAATGCACTCTTTAATGTGAGAATAAAATCCTTTAAAAACTTCTTTATACTGCCCAAGCTGCCTTTTCCTTTTTCTGCTCTTCTTTCTTAATAAATGACTTTTCCCTGATTTTTTATGCAATACTTTTCCTGTAGCAGTGACTTTAAATCTTTTAGCAGCAGAGCGATTAGTTTTCATTTTTACCTTAGCCATAATTCTCCTCTCCTTTTGTAAAAAAATTTTTTTATAGTTTGAACACTTTACACCAAATTTTTAGAAAAACAAGACCTAACTTTTATTTAATACCCTTTAATACCTCTTCCAAAACCTCTTCAGAAATTTTAAAACTTTCTTTTTCTGTAGGAAATTTTCTGGTTTTGCTTTCTTTTACATATTCAGAGATTGCATTTTTAAAAAGTTCAAACCCATTACAATAGGTTTTAACAAATTTAGGACGCATCTCGGGAAATAATCCCACTACATCATGGAAGACCAGAATCTGACCATCAGTAAAGGGACCTGCTCCAATTCCTATAGTAGGAACACTTACCTGCTCACTAATAACTTTAGCAAGATCTGCAGGGACACACTCAAGCACTATTGCAAAAACTCCAGCCTCTGCCAAGATTTTCGCATCTTTTATTAATCTTTGAGCACTTTCTATGGTTTTCCCCTGAACTTTTAGACCACCAAGTTCCATACTTCTTTGAGGAGTAAGCCCAATATGACCAAGAACAGGAATCCCAGCCTTTACTATAGAAAAGATAATATCCGCTACTTCCTCTCCACCTTCTACTTTTACTCCGTGACATCTTCCCTCTTTAATGAATCTTCCAGCATTGTTTATAGCTTGTTCCTTGGATACCTGATAAGATAAAAAAGGCATATCTCCTATTCTGAGAGTGTTAGGAGCTCCTCTGCTTACAGCTTTACAAAAGATTAACATCTCTTCCATTCCAATAGAATAGGTATCTTCCTCTCCCAGCATAACCATATTAGCAGAATCACCAATAAGAATAAAATCTACCCCGCTTTCCTGTGCTAACTTAGCTGAAATGTAATCATAGGCAGTAATAGCAACTATAGGCTCTTTACCTTTTTTTTCTTTTAAACTGGAAGGGCTTAGTCTGAAAAGAGACATAGGGCTTTCTCCTCCTTTATATTAAATTTTTCTTTTAAATAAGTATAACCTTTTTGAGTGAGGATTCTACCTCTTCTTGTGCGTGCCATTAGTCCAAGCCTTATAAGAGCAGGCTCATAAATGCTTTCAAGTTCTTCAGGGCTGATGTTAGATGAGAGTGCAAGTGAGTGTAAACCTACAGGTCCTCCTTTAAATTCTCTATAAAGAGTTAAAAGACACTTTCTATCTTCTGAAGTTAATCCCCAGTCATCTATATCAAGAAGTTCTAAGAATTTTTTAAGATTTTTTAAAGTTATTTTAATACACTCATTGTTGCCAGAAGAAAAATTGAGATAAGCAAATTCTTTTAAACGCCGCAAAAGATTTATAGCCTGGCGAGGAATTCCTTTGGAGGCTCTGGCAAGATGCATTGCAGCTTTATCCTCTATCTTAAGCCCCCATTCCTTTCCTACTTTTATAATAATTTCCTTTAACTCCTCCTCTGTATAATAATTTAATTTAAAAGTAAGCTGAAACCTATCTCTTAGAGGAGCTAAACAGAGATTAGGTTTATTGGTAGCACCAATCAGAGTAAATTTGGGAAGATTGAGTCTTATGGTTTTCCCTGTGTTTCCTTTTCCTATAAAAATGTCTAAGGAAAAATCTTCCATAGCAGAATAGAGAATTTCCTGACAGGGCTTTGGCATTCTGTGAATTTCGTCAATAAATAAAATGTCTCCTTCTTTTAAATTAGTAAGAACAGCAGCCAGAGTGCCTGTTTTATCAAGCACAGGTCCAGAGGTAATTTTAAAGTCTCGTCTGAGTTCAAAAGCTATAATTCTTGCTAAGGTAGTTTTGCCAAGCCCGGGAGCTCCTATAAAAAAAGTATGAGGGAAAATATCATTTCTTTGTTTAACAGAAGAAATATACACTTCCAATTCTTTTTTTATTCTTGTTTGTCCAATAAATTCAGAGAGACTACAGGGTCTATATTGCATTGTATTTAAAATTATAACATTAAAAAAATAAAGCAAAAGTTCAGTAAATTTTACAAACTAAGAAAAAATGGTAAAATATAATTTTAAATAAGAAATGGAGGAAAGGCAAGTGTTGCAACACCAGGAGTATAAAATAGATGAAAAATTATTGAAAGAAGCGGATAAATATACAGTGAAAACTTTTGGAGATATATTAAGAGTTTTAAAAGACCATCCTGAGTGGTTAGAGGAATTGAGGAAACTTATTCTAACATACGAGCTTTTAGAACTTCCAAAAAAGTTTAACGAGTTTGTAGAAAAAGAATTTAAGCCATTGAAGAAAAAAGTAGAAAGAATTGAGCAAAAAGTAGAAAAATTAGAACAAGATGTGGATACATTAAAACAAGATGTGGCGATATTAAAGCAGGAGGTAGAAAAGTTGAAGCAAGATGTAAATTATCTTAAAGGAGAATTTGGGAGATTTAAAGGATGGGAGTTTGAAAGGAGCGTAAGAGAAAAAGCTCCTGCTTACTTTGGAAGAATTCTTAGAAAAACAAAAGTAATTCCTCTTGAAAGGATAGCAGAAATTTTAGATGAAGCAGAAGATAGAGGTAAAATTAACGAAGAAGAAAGACTTGAACTGTTAAATATAGATGTAGTAATAAAGGGAGAAATAAGGCAGACAAGGAAGCCAGTGATATTAGCTGTTGAAGTCTCTTATCAGGCATTTGAGGATGATATTGAAAGGGCATTAAAAAGATATAAAATTTTTCAAAAATTATTTGACGAGCAGGTAATCCCTACAGTAGTAAGTTGTGAGGTAAAGGAAGAGATTGAAAAATTAGCTGAAGAAAAAGGAGTGTTACTTATTAAGGTTAAATATTAAAAAATCTTCCTGTGGAAGGCGAAAGGAAATAGTGTTTGTAGGAAGTGTGCGGGAGTGGCGGAATTGGTAGACGCTGCGGACTTAGGATCCGCTGGGGATTATCCCCGTGAGGGTTCAAGTCCCTCCTCCCGCACCATTTAAAATTTTTGGTAATCCTTTTTAATTACTTTGTAATAATTTCTATGTGTTAATTTTCTCAAGTTCTTTATAAATTAAATTTTTTTAATAAATTACTGCATATATAACCTATTTAACCCCTTGTAAGATTTAAACAATTGTTTTAATTTATTTTTAAAAAGGGATAATAGAAAAAGGGGGAATAGGTGTTTTTTTCAACAATAAATAAAAATATGCGACTTCGCTGGAAACTTACTATTCCTTTAATTTTTGTGCTTATCTTAGGAATATTAGCAACTGTTCTGGTTACAAGTTACACTCTTTATAAAGTTAATTTATATCAAGCAGAAACTAAAACTCTTCCTAATTACTTCAGAGCAGTAAAAGAAGCTCTGGTAAGAGATATGCAGAGTTCAGAATATAAAAAGCTTAGAGACTCCTATTTAAAAACTCTTGGAAATGTAAAAATTTTAAAAACATCTGATCTC
>CAZQIW010000021.1:0-11400 GCA_964593845.1 uncultured Thermodesulfatator sp.
GGGGATATTCAGGTTCTGGTTTCCACCACAGTAGTAGAGGTTGGAGTAGATGTGCCGAATGCAACTGTAATGGTAATAGAACACGCTGAAAGATTTGGTTTGTCCCAGCTTCATCAGTTAAGAGGACGAGTTGGGAGAAGCGAGCTACAGTCTTATTGTTTTTTGATTGCCTATAAAGTTTCAATGGAGAGTGAATCTTTTAAAAGGCTTCAGGTTCTGTGTAAAACAAACGATGGATTTAAAATTGCAGAGGAGGATTTAAAATTAAGAGGACCAGGCGAGTTTCTGGGCACAAAGCAATCAGGATATTTAGAATTTAAAAAAGCTGATATTGTAAAGGACTATGAGATACTCTTATGGGCAAGGGAAGAGGCTTTTAGGCTGATAGAAAAGGATCCAGAGCTTAAAAATTATCCTGTTTTAAAAGAGGAATTGATGCAAAGATGGGAAGAAAGGTTAAAATTATCAGAAATTGCATAAAAAAGGAGGTTACATGGAAAGTAACTTTACTATTGGTATTATAGGTGGCAAAGGCAAAATGGGACAGCTTTTTAAAAATTTTTTTGAAAAAAAAGGATATCCTGTGCTTATTTCTGATGTAGGAACAGAGCTTTCTAATGTGGAACTGGTTAAAAAAAGTAAAGTTATTTTGATTTCTGTGCCTATGAGTATATTTGCTGATGTTTTAAAGGAAATTGCACCTTTTGTAGAAGAAAAACACTGGATTATGGATGTGTGTTCTCTGAAAAGTGAGCCTGCAAAACTTATGAAAACCCATTTAGAAAAAGGAGAAATTCTGGCAACTCATCCTCTTTTTGGTCCTTTTGAAAAAGACCTCAGAAACAAAATTATAGCCTTCTGGCCTATAAGAGGTAAAAATGTAACAAGATGGTTTATTGAAGTAATGACTGAAGAGGGATTAAAACTCGTAAAAGTGCCTCCTAAAAAACACGATAAAATAATGGCTCTGGTTCAGGTTTTAAATCATTTCTGGCTTATTCTTCTTGGGAACATTATTCAGGATTCAGGTCTTGAATTAGAAGAAATTGTCTCACTCTCTACTCCCAGTTTTTTAAAACAACTTGATATTCTTAAAAGATTTGCTAAGCAGGATCCCAAGCTTTATGAAAAAATTCAACTGGAAAATCCCTGGGGTAAAAACTTTAGAAAAATCTTTTGTCAGAATTGTAAAAATCTTACAAAAGCTCTAAATTCTGACAATGCTGAAGAAGTTTTTGAAAAATACTTTAATATTGCTCAGGAAGTTGCTAAACAATTAGAAATACTTTTGGACAAATTTTTTTCTGACTAAGTATAAGAGTAAAAATCCAGCCAGAATCATTCCTATACAAAGAACCTGTCCCATAGTCATCCATCCAAAAATTAAAGGAAAACTCTGAGCAGGCTCTCGGATAAATTCAAAAAGAAACCTCAAAATTCCATAGGAAATCAAAAATATAGCGAGTTTTGTTCCTGGTAACCATTCTTTTTTTCTGAGCTTCCACAAAAAAAGAAATAAAAATAAACCTGTTACTAAGCACTCATAAAGCTGAACAGGATGCCTTGGCACAGGACCTCCTGCAGGAAA
The DNA here is from genome assembly GCA_964593845.1 of uncultured Thermodesulfatator sp. Classification (GTDB taxonomy): domain Bacteria; phylum Desulfobacterota; class Thermodesulfobacteria; order Thermodesulfobacteriales; family Thermodesulfobacteriaceae; genus Thermodesulfobacterium. The sequence goes on from CAZQIW010000021.1 coordinate 1,589, forward strand.
AATCATAGCCCAGGGAAGGTTGGTTGGTTTGCCATAGATCTCTCCATTAATAAAATTACCTATTCTTCCAAAAAAAAGTGTAATCGGAGCTGTAACAGCTACTAAATCAGCCCACCATAAAAAAGATTGTTTATATTTTTTTATGTAAAAATAACCTGTTAAAGTTGCTCCTATTAATCCTCCATGAAAAGACATGCCACCTTTCCAGATAGCTATTATTTGCCACGGATGGGTTAAAAAATAGTTAGGATAATAAAAAAAACAAAAGCCAATACGGGCTCCTACAATCAGCCCAAGAAAACTGTAAAATAAAAGGTTTTCCAAAAAAGGATAAAGCTCTTCCTTTCCTTTTTCTTTAAGCTGGTATCTGCAAAGAAAAAGACAACAAAAAAAACTAACTACATACATTAAACCATACCATCTAACTGAAAAAGGACCGATTTTAAAAATTACTGGGTCAATTTTAGGATATGGAAGCATCACACAAGTCCTTTAAAATACATTTTTCACACCTTGGCTTTTTTGAAGTGCAAATTTTTCTTCCATGCGCCTGTAATAGATAAGGAAAAATAAACCAATCTTCTTTATCTAATACTTCCATAAGCTCTTTTTCTATTTTTTCAGGCTGTTTAGAGCTAACCAGCCCTAATCTTTGAGAAAGTCTTCTTACATGGGTATCAACTGGTATTCCATCCACAATTCCATAGGCATTGGCTAAAACTATATTTGCAGTTTTTCTCGCTACTCCTGGAAGTTCTAAAAGTTCATCCATACTTCTTGGAACTTCTCCATTATACCTTTCTATTATAATTTTACAAGCCTCTTTTATATATTTAGCTTTTTGTTTATAAAAACCTGTGCTTTTTATATCTTCAGCAAGCTCCTCTAAATCTGCATTGGCAAAATCCTCAGCAGTTTTATATTTTTTAAAAAGGTTTTCTGTAACATTATTTACTCTCTCATCCCGACATTGAGCAGAAAGAATGGTTGCAATAAGAAGCTGTAAAGCATTTTCAAATTTTAAAGCTATTTTAGCATCTGGATAGGCTTTTTTTAACCTTGCTACTACCTCTTTTGCCTTTTCTTTTGGACCCATCTTTTTCCCTCTACTTATTTAAGTTTTGTATTACCTCTTCTTTTAATTTTTCCTTAAGAACTCTTTTAAAGTCTTCTTTTAAACCGAAAGAATTACTTTGTGGAAAGCTAAACTTTTTTTCATAATTCTCTTTATAAGCTTTTTTAGCCACCTCTTTAGCTCTTTCAATCAACTTAGAACATAAAGACTTTTCCAATTTTTCAACTATGGAAAAAAATTTAAAAAGTCTTAAGAATTTTTTTTCATCAAAGGCATTAAGATCCTTATTTTCTTCTACGATTTCCTCAAGGTCTATTGTAAGTTTTTTTATTTGATCTAAGAGAGGAATTTGTATCTGCTTCCTTACCTGCTCTTCAAGGAGTAAAAATTCCTGAGCTAAGATAAGATAATTTTCCTCACTAAAATCTCTAAACAAAAGATTTTCTTTAAACCAATAGGCAAACTCTTTTCTTAAAAGATCCACCAAATACATAAAATCAAATTCCTGATGTTTTTTAATATAAACCAAATCCTCCAGATTTATAATATCCTCAAAAAAGGGAAACATATTTTTGTGGTAAATATGAAGAACTGCAAGTAAAAAATACTTAGGTTCAAAATTTACCTCTTTATCTTCTATATAAAAAGCCTCATCTCCTTTTTTATAACTATCCAGCACCCCTTTTATCCACTCCACAGTATAAAATCTCACTACCCTTTCTCCTCTAACACCATAACTCAGATTTAATTATCTTCTTTACCTCTTCCACCGCTACTTTTTCTTTAAAGCTCCCCTGAGCAAGATGAGACTTACCTCCTCCTTTAAGCCCAAGCTTAGAAAGGGCTTGAAATATTTTATTAGCAGGATACTTTTCCTGCAAATCCTTGGTAACCATGCATACTGCTAAAGCCCCTCCTTTTTCTTTTTCCCCTATAAGAAAAATTATAGCAGAACCAAGTTTATTTTTAAATTTATCTCCTATTTCTCTTAAATCTTCCATTTTTTCCGCAGGAAATGAGGCTACAAGCAGCTTTACACCTTTAACCTCTTCTACCTGTTTAAGTTTTTCTTCTATCGTCTCTTTTAAATCTACGGTTTTTAGTTTTTTAATTTCTCTTTGAAGTTCTGTTATCTCTTTCCAAAGTGCTTCAATTCTTTTTTCTATATCCTTAGGAGTAGCCTTTAAAAGATCAGCAATGTTTTCTATCCTTTTTTCAAGATCTCTTACCCACATGTAAGCTTTCAACCCGCAGACTGCTTCAATTCTTCTTATTCCAGAAGCTACACTTGTTTCCGAAACTATTTTAAAAAGCCCTATCTCACCTGTAGCCTTAACATGAGTTCCTCCACAAAGCTCAAGAGATACTTCGTCTATTTTTACTACTCTCACCGTCTCTCCGTATTTCTCCTCAAATAAAGCTATAGCACCAAGGTTTTCTGCCTCTTCCCGTTTCATCCACATAGTTTCTACAGGATAATTCTCTAAAATCCACTTATTAACGAGCTGTTCCACTTCCTCTATTTCCCTTGGAGTAAGTGCTTTAAAATGGCTAAAGTCAAAACGAAGACGATTTTCTTCAACTAAAGAACCTGACTGTCTTACATGAGAACCAAGAACCTTTCTTAAAGCTGCGTGCAAAAGATGAGTAGCTGTGTGATGCCTTTGAATGTGAGCCCTTCTTTCTTTATTTACTTTCATAAAAACTTCTTCATCCTTGGAAATCTCTCCTTTTTTTATCTTAACTTTATGAAAAATTACATCTCCTATTTTTTGAACTTCTAAAACCTCTGCTTCTCCTGAAGAACTTATGATTTCTCCTATGTCCCAGACTTGACCTCCTCCTTCTGGATAAAATGGAGTTTTGTCAGTAATTAAATAATAAATGTCCTGGTCTTTTTGAAACTCTAAAACTCTGGCTTTTGTTTCAAGGGTATGATATCCTAAAAATTCTGTCTTTACTCCCTGATTTATTAAACTTTTTATAAACTCTGGGACTTTTTCAAGGCTTCCCTTCCAGGTCTTTTTGCTTCTTTGTCTGGCTTCTTCTCTAAGTTTTTCAAATGTCCTTAAATCCAGAGAAAATCCCATTGGTAAAACATAGTCTCTTACAAGATCATAAGGAAATCCATAAGTATCATAAAGTTTAAACAAAAGTTCTCCTGGAATAATTGTTTTTCCTGCTTCTTTTAACTTCCTTACTTCTTTCTCTAAAATCTCAAGCCCTGTATTTAAGGTCTCTAAAAACTTTTCCTCCTCTATTTTTAAAAAGTTTGTAATTACCTCTTTATTCTGCACAATCTCAGGATAGACTTCTCCATACTCTTTAATTACAGCTTCTACAAGCTTATACAAAAATGGCTCTTTTAAACCTAACAGTTTTCCAAATCTTTCAGCTCTTCTTATAATTCTTCTAAGAACATATCCTCTTCCTTCATTTGAAGGAGTAATTCCTTCTGCAAGTAAAAATACAGAGGCTCTTATATGGTCTGAAATTACTCTAAAAGCAACCTCTGTTTCTTTACTTTCCTTAAATCCTCTATTACTTATTTCTGAAATTTTTTGCATAATTTCAGCAAAAAGATCTGTATCATAATTTGAAGGAACCCCCTGAATTACTGCTGTAATTCTTTCAAGCCCCATACCTGTATCAATGCATCCCTTAGGAAGAGGCTTTAAATTTCCCTTTTCATCTCTTTCGTATTGCATAAAAACCAGATTCCATATTTCTAAAAACCTGTCACAATCGCATCCTGGAGCACAATCTGGTTTTCCGCAACCAAAAGCTTCTCCCTGATCGTATATAATTTCTGAACAGGGTCCACAAGGACCTGTATCTCCCATAGCCCAGAAATTATCTTTTTCTCCCAACCTTACGATTCTCTCCTCTGAAAGCCCTGCTATTTTTTTCCAAAGCTCTGCAGCCTCATTATCCTCTTTATAAACTGTTACATAAAGCTTTTCTTTAGGAAGCTTTAAAACCTGAGTAATAAATTCCCAAGCATAGGCTATAGCCTCTTCCTTAAAATAGTCTCCAAAAGAAAAGTTCCCAAGCATTTCAAAAAAGGTATGATGTCTTGCAGTATATCCTACATTTTCAAGATCATTATGCTTACCACCAGCTCTCATACACTTCTGACAAGAAACAGCTCTTTTATAAGGACGGTTTTCTTCTCCTAAGAAAACCCTTTTAAATTGAACCATTCCTGCATTGGTAAAAAGAAGAGTTGGGTCATCCTGAGGAATTAAAGAAGAACTGGGGACAACCTCATGACCTTTTTCTTTAAAAAAATTCAAAAAAACTTCTCTAATTTCCTTTCCCTTCATCAAAAATTTCCTCCCTTAAAAATTTAAAAGTTCCACTAATTTTTTTGACCATATTTTACAATTTTTTAGCCCTATTTTCAACCAGAACTGAAGACTTTTTCTATTTTAAAATTTTAAAAGCTGAAAATTTTATTTAAGGATAGTTTTTATTTCTTCAAGAATTAAATAACCACAGGGGACAAGGAAAAGAGTAATTAAAGTGCCAAATAAAACTCCAAAGCCCAAGCTTATAGCCATGGGAATAAGAAATTGAGCCTGAAGACTTTTTTCTGTGATCATCGGCACAAGTCCTCCAAAAGTGGTAAGAGTGGTAAGAATAATTGGACGAAAACGCCTTACAGCAGCTTGAATAATAGCATCCTTTAAATCTGTATTTTTTCTAAAGTGATTAATAGCATCAACTAAAATCAGAGCGTCATTCACCACCACCCCTGCAAGTCCAACTATACCAAACATACTCAGAATAGATAAAGGTTTTCCGAGAATTAAATGACCCAAGAAGGCTCCTATAATTCCAAAAGGAATAGTAGACATTATAATCAAAGGCTGGGTAAAAGAACGAAGTGGCACAGCAAGAAGTGCATAAATTAAAAACATAGCTAAAATAAAAGCCTTCCTAACATCTTCAAAGGCTCTCTGATGCTCTTTTCCCTCTCCTTCTATACTATAAAAAAGCCCTGGATATTTAGAACGAAGCTCTGGAAGTATATTCTCTATTAAAGTTCTTCTTATTTCACTGCTACTTGTAATCTTTTCATCCACATCCGCCATTACTGTAATAACCCGCTTAAGATCTACACGATGAAGAGAAACATATCCTTGAGCTTTTTCTAATATAGCAATTTCTTTTAAAGGAACCATTTTACCAGAAGGAGTTTTTATCCATAAGTTGTAAAGAGCTCCTAAGGAATGCCTTTCATTTTCAGGAAGTCTCACCAAAACCCTTACCTCATCTTTTCCTTTCTGAAATCTAAGGGCTTCTGCTCCATAAAAAGCACTTCTCACTTCCCTTGCAACATAATCTAAGGTAAGCCCAAGCTCACGAGCTAAAGGCTTTAGCTTGATCCGAATTTCTTCTTTTCCAGGAATAAAATTATCTCTAATATTGTAAACTCCTGGAAAGGAGCGAAGTTTTTCTTTCAATTCTTTTACAGCAGAGTGAAGCATTTTTTCATTTTCATGAGAAAGATTTACCTCTACAGCCTTACCCATACTAAATAGTTCACTCTGAAAAACTACAGATTTAGCTTCTGGAATAGGACCTACTTTTTCTCTCCATTTCTTACCGATCTCTAAAGCACTAATTCCCTCTCTTTTTTCTGAAGGAAGAAGCTGGAGAGTAACTTGAGCAAGATGAGACCCTACATCCTGAGCCCCAGCATGGGGTCCATGTGTGATCATTTGAACTCCCAGCATGGTAAGAGTATATTTTAGTAATGAAGGTTTACCTGGTCTTTTGGCATCTTCCTCTGCAATTACTTCATGAGCAGCCTTTTCAATCCGTCTTGCAACAGCTAAGGTCTTTTCTGCAGGAGTCCCTGCTGGCATAGTTAAATAACAGTTTACCTCGTCTGCCTCAACCTTCGGGAAAAAGGTAAACTTCATTCTTCCTCCAATCCAAAGCCCTAAGAAAAATAACAAAATGAAAATAAAAACAGCTACAGTTACATATCTCCATCTTAAACAAAACTCAAGCATCCTTACAAAAGGTCCATTAACAAATTTTTGCAATAAACGAGTAACCAGTTTATCTTTTCCATCTTTTTTCACCTTAAACCTGGTCATAGCAAGATGAGAGGGAAGAACAAAAAAAGCCTCAGTTAAAGAACCAAGAAGCACCAAGATTACCACTATAGGAATGTGTCTCATAACCTTTCCGATTACTCCAGAACCAAAAAGCAAAGGATAAAAAGCAGCTACAGTGGTAAGAACTGCAAAGGTTACTGGTTGAGCCATTTCTATGGTTCCATTTATAGCAGCCTTAAGTGGAGGCTCTCCCAGCTCTCTTCTTCTGAAAACATTTTCTCCAATAACTATGGCATCATCTACTACAATTCCCAATACTAAAATAAAAGCAAAAAGAGAAACCATGTTTATAGAAACATCAAACTTGGGAAGAAGCCAGAGTGCAGCTGCAAAAGAAACAGGTATTCCCAAAGTCACCCAGAAAGAAAGTTTAGCATCCATAAAAAGTCCTAAAATTATCACCACAAAAACCATTCCAATAGCAAGATTCTTTAAAAGAAGATTTAAACGGGACTTAAGAATACTTGAAGTATCAAAATAAATAGTTGCTGAGACACCAGGAGGAAGATTTTTTTGAAATTCCTTAATAAATTCTTTAACTGCACTTGAAATACGAAGAGCATTCTGGTTTCCTACACGAAAAACCTGCACAATCATTGCACGATGTCCCTGGAAATACCCTGCTAAATCACGATCATCCCTGAACTCATCCTTAATAATAGCAATATCTCCAAGCTTTACCTTAGAACCATCAGGTTTTGCTAAAATTACTATGTCTTTATATTTTTCTCCAAATAACATTTTACCTTTAGCTCTAAGAAGGATTTCTCTATTTTTGATGATTATCTTTCCTCCAGAAAGATCAAAAGAGGACTTTTTTATAATTCCAGCAACTTCTTGAAGTGTTAAATTATACTTTCTAAGATTTTCCTCAGGAATTTCTATGTGAATCTCTGAAGGTCTTACAGCATAAAGCCTTACCTCTGTAACTTCTGGAAGTTCTGTTAATTCATCCTTTAACTCTTCTGCCACTTTTTTCAATACTTTTTCTGCAACATCTCCATAAACCGCTATAGTTACCACTGGGTATCTTCTAATAACCTTTTCTACAATAGGTCTTTCAGCCTCTTCAGGTAAATTAGTTACTCTATCTACCGCAGACTTAACATCCTGCAAAAGCTCATCAGTATTCCATCCTTTTATAACTTCTAAAATAATAGTTCCCAATCCTTCCTTGGCAGTAGAGCTAATTCTTTCTACACCTGCAAGTCCTGCTACTTTTTCTTCAATAGGTTTTATTACCCCTTCTTCTACCTCTGAAGGAGAAGCACCTGGATAACATACGGTAATCTTTATCTCGTCAGGCACAGCATCAGGAAAAGTTTCTACCCTTATAATCAAAGCAGAAACAAGCCCTGCTACAAGAAAAAATACCATCAATAAATTAGCTGCTACATGATTTTCAGCAAACCAAGCTATAGCTCTCTTCATTTTGCTACCCTTACCTTCATCCCGTCTGTAACAGTTTCAAGCTCTGAAGTTATTATTAAATCTCCAGTTTTTAATCCTTTAGTAATTACTACCTGATTTTCATACATATAAGCTATTTTTACCTTTCTAAATCTTACCCGATTTTCTTGATCTACTGTCCATACCTGCCATTGAGAATCAGATGTTTGATGAAGATAAGAATAAGGTAAAACCACTGCTTTTTTCAAAATCTTTCCTTTAATAAAAACCTCAACATAAGAACCTGGAAGCAGAGGAGGCTTTGTATCAAAAGGCTTATCCACTCGTATTATCACTGGAAGAAGCCTTGTTTTTTCATCTACCTTTCCTCCTACACCCCACACCCTTCCTTTCCACACATAATTTCCAAGCCTTACCTCTACAGGAGAACCTTTTTCCACGGTATTATATCCTGGAATAGCTATCCATTTTGCCTTTTCTAAGGATAAAGGCACCACCACTTCAACTGTTTCTGTAGAATAGATAATACCCAAGGGTTTTCCAGGAGTTACATATTCTCCTATGTCCACATCTTTTTGTAAAACCCTTCCATCAAACGGAGCATAGATTTTGGTGCGTTCTAAATTGAGCTTGGCTTTTTCTAAATTTGCTCTGGCTGCTTTAAGCCTTGCTTTTGCTGCTTCTACCTGAGGTTTTTTAGCTACAAGCTTGGGAGGCGGTTCTGCTCCTGCAAAAGAACGCCACTCCTCAGTAGAACTTTTTGCTTCTGCAAGAATTTGAGCAAGTCTGCTTTCCGCCTCTTTTACCTCTGCTTGAGCCAGCTTTACTCCTACTTCGTAATCCGAAGGATCCAGAGCTACTAAAAGCTCCCCAGCCTTAAATAACTTTCCCTCTTCAAAAGAAGGTGAAATGTAAATAATTTTTCCTCCTACCTGAGGCACAAGCTTTATCATTTTTACAGCTCTAACAACTCCTCCTTCCTTTACCACTATCTGATGCTTTTTTGCTTTTACTCTTTCCACCCGCACCATAGGTATAGGAGCTTTTCTCTTCCTGGTCTTTAAATGAGGTCTTGTAAGAATTAAGTGTCTTGCTATTCCTATACCTATTAACACTATTCCTATAGCTAATACCAAATGAATTATTCGCTTTCGCATAGCTCAGTTCCTCCTCCTAAGGCACGGTAAAGGGATATTCTATTACTTAAAAGAGAAAATTTTATTTCAAGCAGTTCATCCTCAACCTGCAAAAGATTAAGCTTTGCTTCAAGTAGCGTAAGTAAATCTACCACTCCTTTTCTGTATCTTTCTTCCATCAGCCTCTCAAAATCTTCTGCTTCTTGATAAAGTTTCCTCTTAACCTTAAGCTCTTTCCTTAATTTTTCTTCAGTTAATAAACATCTTTCCACTTCCCAAAAGGCATTAAGCACGGTTTTAGCATACTGAATAACTGCCTGCTTATACTGGGATTTTGCAGATTTAGCCTTAGCTTTAAGATACCCTGCATTAAATAAAGGAGTAGTTATACCTGCTGCTAATTTCCAGAAAAAATTGTCTCCACTTAAAAAGTCTTCCAACTCATCACTCATAAACCCAAGACTTCCTGTAAGAGTTATTTTGGGGAACCTTTCTGCTAATACAGAAGCATACTGTGCATGATATGAGTAAAGAAGAGCCTCAGCACTTTTTATATCAGGTCTTCTTTTTAAAAGGTCTGAAGGAAGAAAAGCAGGCAGCCTCTCAGAAAGCTCAGGTAATTTACCCTTTTCTTTTAAATCTACCTCTTTAAAAGTTCCCAAAAGGATAGATAAACTCTGTCTTACAACTTCTTTTTCTTTTTCAAGGCGAGGAATTAAAGAAAGGGTGCGATAATAAAGAAATTTTTTCTGTTTAAGCTGGATCAGTGGAATTTCTCCTCTTTTATACCGTTCTTCAAGCACTTTTACTTCTTCATCAAGCAGCTTTACCCGCTCTTTTAAAACTCTTAGCTTAGCTGTAAGATACTGAAACTGAAAATACTTAAGAGCTGTTTCTGCAGTAAGGGTATTTATTACGGTAAGGCGATTCCATTTAGTAGCCAGAAGCTGCCATCTGGCAGCTTTTTCTGCAGAGCTCAGTTTTTTCCAGAAATCTACTTCATAAGAAGCCATAAGAGAAAGATTGTAAGATTCTATATGGTCTGATTTAGAAGTGGAA
>CAZQIW010000021.1:11500-16637 GCA_964593845.1 uncultured Thermodesulfatator sp.
CATAGCACTTTGAGAAGATTCAAAATGCAAAGTGCTTGCCTCACTACTTATAGAAAGCCAGGGAAATCTTCGGGCTCTCATTTGCGCAACCATAGCCTGCATTTGAAGAATTTTTTCTGAAGCTAAACGGAGATCGTAATTATTTTTTAATGCCTGATCTATTAGTTTTTCTAAAACTGGATCTCTGAATTCCTTCCACCAGGCTCTACAATTCCATTCTTTTGTGTTATTCCCTAAATAATAAAAATTAGAAGGGAAAGAAAATTTAGGAACTTGATGCTCTGGAGGTTTTACACAGGAAACCAGTGTTAAAAGAGATATTAGCAAAAATAAATTTTTTATTTTTTGTTTCATTTTTTGCCTCTAATTCCATAAAGGGAAAAAGAAACAATGTGATGAATAATCTTTTCTAAAAATTTTTCATCAAATTTTTGTTCACAAAGGATTTCCATTACAATACGATTAAAATTGAAATAAAGAACCTGAGCATGGATACTTAAAAGGGAAAGACAAAGGTCCTGAGGAGATTTTTCTGGAAAAAATGGAGACAAAAGTTCTACAAACTCTTTAAAAAAAGGAAGAAACATTTCTTTTACTAACATCTCAAAAGCTTCAGAAGGTTGATTCATTTCTCGGGCAATTAGACGATGAGAAATAATCCTTTCCTCATGAGGAATAGGTCCTGAGAAAAAAGCCCTGGCAAAAGCTTTAATTATGTTTTCAGGAGTTTTTTCTTTCTGTTGATTTAAAATTTGATAAAAAGTTTCTTTTATTATTTTTGCTCTGGGAAGTAATCTTTCTTTAAAAACAGTCAGATATAAATTTTTTTTGCTACCGAAATAGTAATTGACTGCAGCTAAATTACACCGTGCCTCACGGGTAATTTCCCTTACCGTGGCTCCAGAATATCCCTTTTCTGCAAAAAGTCTTTCTGCTACTTCTAATATCCTATCCCTATTTATTCTCTCCCCTCTCATCTCTTCTATAAATTTTTTAATATTTCAAACAAACGTTCGTTTGATTATTAATTGAATTTATTTTAATTCAGAACAAAATTTTTGCAACTCTTTTTTAATTATTTTTTTAATTTTTCTCCTATAAATTACTTGAGCAGGAAAGAATTACTCTCACTCTTTTGCTAAAACGGATTTTTTCTTTTTCAGGAAAAGGAGGTTTTATACCTTCTTCAGCTCCTAAAGCCCTTGTTAAAAAGCTCTTTCTAACTATAGGGGCTCCTCTTTCTTCAAATCTTATTTCTTTTATACTGCACTTACCTTGTAATTTACCTTCTATCAACTTTTTTCTTGCAAATATGTCATCAAAAATAGAAGAAAATAAATTATTTTCTATCTCCTTCTTTTTTTCATCTGAAACAGTCCAGTGTTGTGAATTTACAAAGTATCTATAAGTTTTAGGAGTTTTCTCCAGAGTTTCAAGTATCTTTACTTCTTCCTTCTGTGAGTTTATTTCAAATACATAATTAGCACTACCAATAAATCCCTTACAAATATATTCTCCTTTTTTCCAGTAACAATCCTGTCTTACATTATATCTTCCTCCATGATATTTTATTTTTAAACTTTTTATTCTCTGATCTGCTTTTCCAAGGGAATTAATAACTTCTTTTTCAGTCTTTCCAGAAGCTTGCACAGTTATACTAAAAAGCAAAAGGTCTGGACTAACTGCTACCTCTTTTTCTATCGTAAAAAAGACATTAGTTTTATCTCCAGAAAAACAAATGTTTGGAATAAAAAAAATTCCTATCAGAAATGTTCCCAGCAATTTTATTAAAAGTTTAGCCCTCATTTTACTTTCCCCTCCTTAGCTTTTTAGAGTTCAATTTTTTACAGTTTAACTTAAATTTTAGCTTTTTTCAATTTTTAAAAAAATCTTATTGCTTTATTTTAAATATATAGTAAATTTTCTATCACATTTTTAATCCGTTGTAAAAGGAGGGGTATTATGCTTGTGCAAAACTTTTTATTCACTTCTGAGTCTGTAACAGAGGGGCATCCAGATAAAGTTGCTGATCAGATCTCTGATGCCATTTTAGATGCTATTTTAGAAAAAGATCCCTATGCAAGAGTGGCTTGTGAAACCTTGGTAAATACAGGTATGATTCTTATAGCAGGAGAGATCACTACCGAAGCAAGGGTTGATTATCCAACTATTGCTCGTGGAGTGGTTAAAGAAATAGGCTACAATCATTCTGACCTTGGTTTTGATTATCAGACCTGTGCAGTTTTAATAAGTATAGACAGGCAAAGTCCTGACATTGCTATGGGAATAGATAGAGATGGAGATATTGGAGCAGGAGATCAGGGACTTATGTTTGGTTTTGCCTGTGATGAAACTCCAGATTTTATGCCTATGCCTATCTGGTATGCCCATAAATTAGCCATGAGACTTGCTGAAGTAAGAAAAAAGGGAATTGTTCCCTTTTTAAGACCAGATGGTAAAACCCAGGTAACTGTTAGATACGAAAATAGACGCCCCGTAGAGGTTCATACCATAGTTATTGCTGCTCAACACGATCCTACTGCTACTTTAAAGGAATTAAGAGAAGCTATTACTGAGGAAGTAATAAAAAAGGTTATAGCTCCTGAACATTTAAAACCCGATACAAAGATTATCATAAACGGAACAGGAAGATTTGTGATAGGAGGTCCTCTTGCTGATTGTGGTATGACGGGAAGAAAGATTATTGTTGATACTTACGGAGGTAGAGGACATCATGGAGGTGGAGCTTTTTCTGGAAAGGATCCCACAAAAGTAGATAGAACTCCTTCTTATTATGCAAGGTATGTAGCTAAAAACTTGGTTGCTGCAGGAGTAGCTAAGGAATTAGAAGTTCAGGTAGCTTATGCTATAGGTGTGCCTGATCCTTTAGCCATAAATGTAAATACTTATGGAACAGAAACTATACCAGTAGAAAAGATTTTGGAAATAATTAACAAACTCTTCTGTTTTAGACCCAAACACATGATAGAGTATCTCAACCTTAGAAGACCAATTTTTAAAAAGACAGCTTGTTATGGGCACTTCGGAAGACCTGAGCCTGAATTTACTTGGGAAAAACTGGATATGGTAGAAAAAATTAAAGAGCTTGCAGGTTTTGACAAATAATTTAAGTAAACTCCAATAAAAAGGAGGTTTAAATGGATTTTCATGTAAAAGACTTAAACTTGGCTGATGAAGGCTTGAAGCTCATAGAATGGGCAGAAATGGACATGCCGGTTCTAAGGCAGATTAGAGAAAGGTTTGCCCAGGAAAAGCCTCTTAAGGGAATTAAAATTGCCGGCTGTCTTCATATAACCACAGAAACTGCTAATCTTGCAAGAACTTTAAAAGAAGGTGGAGCAGAAGTTTATCTTTGTGCTTCCAATCCTCTTTCTACAAAAGATGAAGTTGCAGCTGCTCTGGTAAAACACTTTGAAATTCCTGTTTTTGCTATAAGAGGTGAGGACAGGGATACCTATTACTCACATATAAATGCTGTTCTTGATAAAGAGCCACATATTACTATTGATGATGGTGCTGATTTAGTAACTACTCTCCATAAAGAAAGACCTGAGCAGGCAGAAAAGATCTTAGGAGGCACTGAAGAAACCACCACTGGCGTAATAAGGCTTAAAGCAATGGCAAAGGCTGGTGTTTTAAAGTATCCTATTATTGCTGTAAATGATGCCTTAACCAAACATCTTTTTGATAATCGTTATGGCACAGGGCAGTCAACTATTGATGGAATATTAAGGGCTACAAATAGACTTCTTGCAGGTTCGGTATTTGTAGTGGCTGGGTTTGGCTGGTGTGGAAAAGGGCTTGCCATGAGAGCAAGAGGAATGGGAGCAAGAGTTGTAGTTACAGAGGTTAATCCATTACGAGCACTTGAAGCTGTGATGGAAGGTTATTTAGTTATGCCTATGGATGAAGCTGCTGAGATTGGAGACTTCTTCTGCACAGTTACAGGAGATAAATCTGTTATCAGAAAAGAACACTTTTTAAAAATGAAAGATGGTGCAATTGTTGCCAATTCTGGACACTTTGATGTAGAAATTGATCTGCAGGGATTAAAAGAAATTTCTACCAATGTAAGACAGATAAGAAGAGAGGTAGAGGAATATACTTTGGTTAATGGAAAACGGATTTATGTGCTTTCTCAGGGAAGGCTGGTAAACTTAGCTGCTGCAGAAGGTCATCCCTCTGGTGTTATGGACATGAGCTTTGCCAATCAGGCTCTTTGTGTAGAGTATATCGCAAAAAGTCACAAAAATCTTGAAAAAACCGTATATCCTGTTCCTGAAGAAATTGATAAAGAAGTAGCAAGGCTTAAACTTAATGCTATGGGAATAAAAATTGACACTCTTACTCCTGAGCAGGAGAAATATCTTAATTCCTGGGAGGAAGGAACTTAAATGGATTCCTCCCTTGTAAAGCCCAAGCTTGTTATAAGTGCCTGTTTATCAGGGGAAAGAAAAAGATACGATGGAAAAATAATTCAAAATCCTTTCGTTTTAAAATTAAAAGAGTATTGTGAATTTATTATAATTTGTCCTGAGGTCTCTGTGGGGCTTCCTGTGCCCCGGGACCGCACCATTCTTTATAAATCTCCTCAAGGGCTAAGAGCAATTTATTTAGGAAACAAACAGGATATTACTGAAAAAGTCCTTAATTTTTTTAAAAAGTTTATAAAAAACCTTCCAGAAATAGATGGGTTTCTTTTAAAAGCTAAGTCTCCCTCCTGTGGAGTTTCTTTTAAAACCAAAACTTATAAAGATCCTGAAGGAAAAGTGCTTTGTGGAAAGTATCAGGGTATTATGGGAAGAGAAGTATTAAGAACCTTTCCTTTTTTACCTGTGGTAGATGAGGTAATTTTAAGAAATAAAGAGTCTGTAGAGAACTTTTTAATTAGAATTTTTGCTCTAAGTGCATTTAGAGTTTTTAAAGAATCAGCTAAAAGCATAGAAGAATTAGCAGAGTTCCATAAAAAAGCGCGTTATCTTATTATGAGTTATAGCCCTTCTCTTCTTTCTGAAATAGAAAAAGTTATAGCCCTTAAGGATAAAGAATTACAAAACATGCTAAAAACTTACGAACATCTCTTTAAAAAAGCACTTTCTCAGCCCTTTACCCGGGG
>CAZQIW010000022.1:0-15558 GCA_964593845.1 uncultured Thermodesulfatator sp.
ATGATAAAATTTTTAAACTGAAAACATCAGTATAGAAAGGAGTAAAGAAAAAAAAATGGCAGTGCCAGAAGTTGAGCTTAAACCTATAGTAGAAAAACTCGTAAGGGAATTTTTAGTAAAATTTGTCAGGGAGAACGAATTAAAAATAAGAGAATTGTCATTAATGGAACGAATAGTCCGTGTAGAAGAAGAGCTTAAAGCTCTGCGGGAAATTCAAATAGCACAATTTGAAGCTATAGAAAAACGATTTGAAGCTATGGAGAAGCGATTTGAAGCTCTTCAACGAGAAATGGATAAACGCTTTGAAGCTATAGAAAAACGTCTCAATTTCATGCAATGGTTTATAGGCATAGGATTTACAATTGTTTCCATCCTTATCGCTCTCTTCTCTTTCGTAGGAAAATAATCCCAATATACCTTTTATTATTTTCGTTATCCCCCTGTAATCTCTAAGTAACCATAAACTCAGCCTGTAAAAGAGAAAAGAAGGATAAAGAACATTTACAGGTAGAAAAAATTTTTATTCTTGATAAAATGTGCTATGAGATGAAAAAAATTTTTAGCATTGAAAATCTTACTTTTGTAGGAATTGTATTAGGAATTCTTGCTGGACTTTATCTTCCTGAACTGGTGCTCAATCTTCAAATCCTGGGTAAAATATTTCTTACCCTTCTTAAAATGATTATCATCCCTTTAGTCATGAGTTCTATTTTTGTAGCTGTAGTATCTCTTGGAGAGATTCGTAGAATAAGAAATTTAGGAATTAAAACTTTTCTTTATTATCTTTTAACCACAGCTTTTTCTGTAACCTTAGGGCTTATTTTAGTAAGCTGCATTCAACCAGGTAAGCATTTAAGTTTTCAGTTTGCAGTAAAACACATACCTGAAATAAAACATTTAAAAATTTCTGATATTATCTGGAGTATTGTTCCTTCTAATATTTTTAAAAGCTTTGCAGAAGGAAAAGTGTTACAAGTAATTTTCTTTTCTATTTTTTTAGGACTTGCAACTATTGCTTTATCCAAGGAAAAAGCCTATCCTCTTACAAATTTCTTAGAAAGCCTAAATGAAGCCCTTTTAAAACTTACACACTGGATAATAGCTCTTACTCCTATAGGAGTGTTCTCTTTGGTTGCTTCTACTGTTGCAAATGTGGGGCTAAGTATTTTTATAGCCCTTGCTAAATATGCATTTACTGTAATTCTCGGGCTTTTTATCCATGCTTTTATTACCTTAGGTTTACTTGGATGGTGCTTAGGAAAATACAATCCTTTTTCTTATTTTCTACAGGTAAGAGAAGCCCTTTTGCTTGCCTTTTCTACAGCTTCCAGTGCTGCTACTTTGCCAGTTACTCTTAAAGTAGCAGAAGAAAAAGGAAAAGTAAAAAAGGAAATTGCAGGTTTTGTTTTACCTCTTGGAGCTACGATAAATATGGATGGAACAGCTCTTTATGAAGCTGTAGCAGCTGTATTTATAGCTAATATTTATGGAATAAAGTTAGGATTTTCTCAACTGATTATAGTGTTTTTAACAGCTACATTAGCTTCTATAGGAGCTGCAGCTATTCCAGGAGCAGGAATAGTAATGTTAACCCTTGTGCTTTCCTCTGTAGGAATTCCTCTTGAAGGCATAGGAATTGTTTTAACCATAGATAGATTCTTAGATATGCTCAGAACTGCTGTAAATGTCTGGGGAGATCTTAATGGTGCTAAAATTATAAATCGTTTTATAAAAACTCTTTAAATGCTACCTCTCTTAGGTTTTGTCTTAATAGCTATTGCTACTAATAAAATCCCTGTTAGTAATATAAAAGCTCGGGCTATAAGAAGATTAATACTGGTTTTACTTAAAAATTCAGGGAGTTTTGTAATACTCCAGAAATAAAAGAGCACTGCTATAAAAATAATGGAAACACTATAAGCAATATAAGTCCAACTTTTTGGAATCTTAAAGAATACATCTCTTGTAAGTTCTTTATAAAAGTTATTAAAGCCAAAAAGCCATACAAAAGCTATTATTTCTATTAAAGCAAAGATTAAAAGAAAAAGGGTTCCTGCCCAGAAATCCAGGTCATCAATAAAACCTGGCACAAAAGCTGAGAGAAAAGCCCCAATAGTTACCATTATCATAGAAGCATGGACAGCCTTAGAGTGTTCTAACTTAGCTTCGTCTTCAAAAAGGGCTATAAGAGGCTGTATCAAGGCTAAGGAAGAGGTAAGGGCAGCAATAAAAAGAAGAATAAACCATATAAAATTAAGAAACGAACCAAATGGAAGACTCATTAAAATAGCAGGCATACTTATAAAACCCAGTCTAAAAGTTCCCTGTTTTGCAAGCTCTGGAATTGAAGCAGCTCCAAAAACAGCAAAAGCTGCAGGAATAGCAATAGAAGCTCCTATTACCACTTCTACAAACTCATTTAATCCAGCAGTATAAAGCCCTGTTTTTAATACATCTTCGTTTTTTTTCACATAACTGGCATAGGTAGCAATAGCTCCCATAGCCAAGGATAAGGTAAAAAAGATCTGTCCAGCAGCTTCCACCCAAACTTGCATATCTGAAAGCCTGGAAAAATCAGGCTTAAAAATAAAATATAAACCCTGAAGTCCTTTCCAGTGATTTAAAGATAAAGAAACTATAGATAAGAATATACCCATTACTAAAAGACAGGGTATCCCAATTTTAGCAGTAAGCTCTATTCCTCTTGTAATTCCTCTACTTAAAAGATACCAGTTAATTATTAAAGTGATAATTAAAAAGAAAATTGCCCAGGTAGAAGGATGAGTATAGTTTTTGAAAAAATTAAGGAAAGGAGCCATTGCAAGTTCAGAATTAGTTGTATGTAAAGGTGTAGGCATCTTTTGAAAAAGAGCAAGAATAGCAAATCCCAGAGTCCAGGATTCAATATAAATATAGTAGCATACTATAAGAAAGGGAATACCTACTCCTAAGGCACCTATGCTTCTTGCAAGAGCAGATTGATTAAAAAATTCTCCCATAATACCCACCATAGAACCATGTCCTTTTGCTCCTGCGTATCGTCCTGTAATCCACTCTAATATCATTAAAGGAATTCCAAGCAAAATAAAAGAGATAAAATAAGGGATAATAAAAGCTCCTCCTCCATAAAGAGCTACTTTTGAAGGGAATCTTAAAAGATTACCAAGTCCTATAGCATTACCAGCTGCAGCTAAAATTAAACCTATTCTTGTAGCCCAAAGCTCTCTTCCCTGCATTTTTCCCACCTTCTTCAAGTTTTTTTTAAAAATTTTTTATATCCCTCTAATCCTTTTATGTCAAGGTGTGAAAACATTTTTTTTTATTTTTTTTTTGAAAACTTCACCTTACTTCAAAAATGTTTTATAATAAAGTGAAAAAAACTTAAAACAAAACCAGGAGGAATTAAAAAAATGTTCTATTTAAGAAGGATTATTTTTTTGTTTTTTTATATTCTATTTCTGGAAATGATATTTCTGGGAGGAGTTATTATGGAAGGAAAAGCTCAAAACCTGGATCCAATGGTAACCAGGGTTAAAGAGAAAAAGCTGGCTAATGGACTTACTGTGCTTTTTTATCCTTATAACAGAGAGGATGTAGTAACAGTCAAACTTTGTGTTAAAGTGGGAAGCACTTATGAAACAGAAAAAGAGGCTGGTCTTACTCATTTAATAGAACACATGATCTTTAAAGGAACCGAAACTAAAAAACCTGAGGATATAGTTGGTGCTATAGAGGCTTTAGGTGGTTATATGAATGCTTTTACATCCTATGATTACACCTGTTACTATGCTGCTGGTCCTTCTAATATTACAGAAAAAGCTTTAGATATTCTATCTGATGTGGTATTTCATCCCTATTTTGATCCTGTGGAGCTTGAGAAAGAAAAGGAAGTAGTTATAGAAGAGATGAAAATGCGTCTTGACAATCCTATGGTAGTGCTTTTTGAGGAAGTGATGAAGGCTTCCTATAAAGAATATCCTTATAGAAGACCCATTATAGGATATGAAAATACCGTAAGATCTTTTAAAAGGGAAGATCTTTTAAATTTCGTAAAAGAGTTTTACACCCCAGAAAATATGATTCTTACTATCGTGGGAAATGTTTCAGAAGATTATCTTTTTTCTCTTGTGAATAAATACTTTACCAATTTGCCAGAAAGAAAATTAAAAAAAGTTAGTTTTCCAGAAGAATCCTATACAGATCATCCAACTCTTGTGTGGGTAAAAAGGGATGTAAAAGAGGGTTATTTTGTATTCACACTTCCTGCTCCTTCTTTTAGAGAAGATGATGCTCCTCTTTTAGATATTTTGGCTCAAATTTTAGGAGGTGGTGAATCCTCACGGCTTTATTTAAGACTTAAAAGAGAACTTAATTTAGTAAAAAATATTAGTGCTTCTGCTTTTACTCCTTATGGACCTGGCTTGTTTGAAATTTATGGAACTGCAGATCCAAAAAATTTTAAAGCTATTGTAAAAGAATTGGTAAAAGAGCTTGAGCTTATTAAACAAAATGGAATAAGTGAGGAGGAGCTTGAAAAAGCTAAAGTTCAGATCCTTTCTGATTTTGTTTATTCCTCTGAGACTTCAGAAGGGCTTTCAAGCACTTTATCCAGCTTTCAGTTAACCCGTGGCACTTATAAAGATATTATCTGGTATAAAGAAAAAATAGAAAAAGCTACTCAGGAGGATATTAAAAGAGTTGCTCAAAAATATCTTAATACAAAAAAATTGGTAGCAGGTTTTCTCTCTGAAAAGCAATTATTTGATGAGGCTGAGCTTCAAAAATTGGTTAATTCTGTAAAAATCAAAGATAAGGCAGATGTTTTTACCTTAAATAACGGACTTAAAGTAATTCTTTATCCTATCCATGATGTCCCCACTATAGGGCTAACTCTTGCTTTTCCAGGTGGTTTAAGGTTTGAAACTAAGGAAACAGATGGATTATTTCAGGCTTTAACTCTTCTTTGGACAAGAGGCACAAAAAATTATACTGCAGAAGAACTGGCAGAAAAATTAGAATCTATAGGAGCTACTATCAAAGGCTTTTCTGGAAGAAATACCTTTGGATTAAAAGCCCTTTTTCTTTCTTCAAAACTTGATGAGGCTTTAGACTTATTTAAAGAGATTCTTTTACATCCAAGTTTTAGTGAAAAAGAGTGTGAAAAAGCAAGACCAGAGCTTATATCATTAATTCTCAGACAACAAGATCAACCACTCTTCCTTGCTGTAAATGACTTTTTAAAAGAGCTTTTTCCTGATCATCCCTATGGATTGAATATAGCAGGAAGCTTTGAGTTTTATCAAAAATTTACTTCTAAAGATCTAAAATTAGCTTATGAAAAGTTTGTTAATCCTGATAAAGGTGTTCTTGTAATTGTTGGAAATTTTGATCCCTTTTTAATGAAAGAAAAAATAACAAAACTTTTAAAAGACTGGAAAAGCTCTTCTATGGAAGTTACTTTAGAGGAGAAAGAACCTTCTCAGCCCGAAGAAAAATATAGGAAGGTTAAAAAAGATACTTTTCAAACTCAGATACTTCTTGGATTTCAAACTCCTGGTTTAACCTCCAAGGAAAAAGTTGCTCTGGAAGTTTTAAATAGTGCCCTTTCAGGTCAGGATGGAAGACTTTTTAGAATATTAAGAGATGAAAGATCTCTTGCTTATACTGTTACTTCTTTTCTTATATTTTATCCTAAAAAATCTGCTTTTGTGTTATACATGGGTTGTTCTCCTGAAAAAGAAAAAGAGGCTATCTCAGGTTTCTGGGAAATCTTAGAAGATATTTCCAAACATGGTCTTACTCCTGAAGAAATAGAAAAGGCTAAAAATAGATTAATAGGTAGTTTAAAACTGGGTTTACAAAGCAATTTATCCATAGCTGAAGATATGGCAGTAAATGAGGTTTTAAATTTAGGATGGAATTATAGCTCTTTTTATGAAAATATGGTAAAATCAGTTACTCAGGAGGATATTAAAAATATAATTAAGAAATATTTAGTAAAGGATAGAGCTGTTTTATTTATTTTAGGAAAGTAAGCTCTTTGGCATGGAAATAGAGATAATAAGCCATAGCGATAAGGATACTATAAACATAGGAAAGTGTTTAGCAAAGCTTCTTAAACCAGGAGATCTTATTCTGCTTTATGGAGATCTTGGATGTGGTAAAACCACCTTTGTAAAAGGTGTAGCTCAAGGTCTGGAAGTAGATCCTGATATTTATATTACAAGCCCAACCTTTTCTTTAGTAAACATTTACGAAGGAAAATATACCATTTATCATGTAGATCTTTATAGACTTGAGGAGTTTGAAATAGAAGAACTTGGTTTATGGGAATATTTAAACGAAGGAATAGTAATTATTGAATGGGCAGATAGGCTTTCAAAGACTTTTAAAGAAGACTTTTTAGAAGTGTATTTTGAGTATATAGATCAAAATAAAAGAAAAATTAATCTAATTGGTTATGGAGAATGGCAAGAGCTCCTAAAAGCACTGGATAGGGATGGTCAAGGATGTTAATCTCAAACTTTTCTAATAAACTTTTCATTTTTTTATTTTCAAAGTATCCCTTCCAGAATGCCTCTTCAAATTCTTTTTCATTAAAAAAATCTTTAAGGGCTTGAACAACCCCTCCTCCTATGTATATTCCACCTTGAGGAAGTGAAAAAAGTGCAAGCTGAGATACTTTTCTTCCTAACAATTCTAAAAATTTTTTTATTACTTTGGTAGCTTTTGAATCGTTATCTTTTGCAAGTTCAGTAATTTTTTCTGGTTTTAATTTTTCATTCCAGTAGTATTCATACCAGTAGCTTAAAGAAATACCAGATAAAGCTTTTTCCCAGCTTAATTCTTCTCCTTTTTCTTTTAAAAATTTAAAATATCCAAATTCTTCTTCATTTAAAGAGGAAAAAAATATGTGTCCTCCTTCTGTAGGCAAAATGGTTAAAGGATTTTCTCTTACAAGAATTGCTTCTCCAAGACCTGTTCCAGGAGCAATAAAAGCCTTAGGAACCTTTTTATTGGTTTCTCCTTTTTTAATTCTTAAAATGTATTTTTTACTTATTAACAAAGAACTTGCAGCTAAGGAATAAAGATCATTAACAAGAATTACTTTTTTAAAACCAAAAGACTTTTTTAAATAGCAAGCAGAAATGTTCCAGTTTAAATTAGTTAAATGAGCTTTATCTTTAAAAACAGGTCCTGCAACAGCAAGGATTGCTACAGAAGGGGATTCTTTTAGTTTAATATCAGAAAAATAAAACCTTACCAGTTGATAAAAATTTTTAAATTCTTTACTCTTATAAACCTTAAGCTTAAAAAACCTGTTACTTTTTTCTTTTACCAGGGCTAAACGAGAATTTGTGCCCCCTATATCAGCTATTAAAATCATTGTTTAGCAGCGCCACTTTTTTTTGCATCTTTATCGTAATATTTATTAAAAATTTCTGTAATTTTAGAAGTAAGATCTATTTTTGGAGAAACATAATAAAGTCCAGGTTGATGTTTTTCAAGAATAAGGTCATAACCTTCTTTTTCTACAAAATCTTTAAGAACTGCCTCCAGCTTTTTAAACACAGGATCTAAAAGCTCTTTTTCATATTGTTGCATCTCAAACTGAGCATCTTCCTGCATACTCCTCAATTCTCTTAATAACTTCTGATACTCTGCCTGTTTTTTATCTTTTACTTCCTGAGACCAGAGTGAGGATTTTTTTTCAATCTCCTGTTTTAAAGCCTCAAGCTCTTTTGTTTTGGCTCTTATTTTTGCAGAGAGTTCATCATATTTTTTCTGCAATTTTTTCATTACTTCCTGCCCATACTTAGAGTTATTAATAACTTTTTTTACATCTATTACTCCAATTTTAATTCCCTGAGTAGAGTTATTAATAATCTTTTTTACATCCATTACCCCTGTTTTAATTTCTTTGGTAGTCTCAGCTTTTAAGCTGGTGATACTACAACACAAAAAAGCTAAAAGTAAGGATAAAAAGATGTGAAGTTTTTTCATACAAGCCTCCTTTTATTTAGTTAATTATAACAAAATCAACCCTTCTATTTATAGCCCAACAGGTTTCATTATGACACTTAGCAAGTGGTTTTTCCTCCCCAAAACTGATGGTAAAAATCCTATCTTTATTAACCCCAAGTTTAACTAAAACTTTTTTTACCTCTAAAGCCCTTTTAGCACCAAGAGCCATATTGTATTCATTAGTTCCTCTTTCATCACAATTACCCTGAAGTTGAATCTTTATAGAGGGATGCTCCAAAAGATACTTTACATTTGCTTTTATTTTATCCCACATATCCTTTCTTATGTTATAATCATCAAAATCAAAAAATATAGCAAAAAAAGGTGGACTACTTCTTCCATACAACTTCCAGTGAGCCCAATCTTCTTTCTGAGGCTGTTTTTCAGATTCCTCACTAAAAACCTTAACACTCTCCTCAGCTGGTAAATCTAAAGAAAAAATTGTCTCATTTGAAATAGTAGTTCCATTATAACTCTCTGGAGAGCTCTCTGGAGGAGAGACTTTTTGTTGCTTTGTCAAACTTTCATAAGTAGGAACTTCACCTATAGGAGGAGCTTCTTTTTTTGTACAATTACTTAAAAGTAAACCTACCATTAGAATAATTAGTATATATTCTAAATATCTCATATGTTTTTCTCCTATTTAAACACAACCAGTTAAATCCAATTCCATTAAAAAATCACCCAGTAAAAATTCAAGCTCCTTTCTAATATAGCTGGTTATTTGATAAAGTAAAGTAAGTTCCTCATTAAGAACCTGGGTAATTAAAATATATTCTTTTTCAGAAAGTTTATTTAAAAGTCTTTTACAAAAATAATCCCTGCACAAAAAAGGTCTTGCAAAAAGTTTACATCCTGTAGGACCTACAAAAAAACACCTTAATGGAACTTCTCTTTCTTTTGGTATGGGCTTTTTTAAAAGCATATTAACAAGTAAAATATTAATAGTTACTTCATTTTCTAACCCTATTTTACAGCAACCTTTTTTATCTATAACAGAACATACATAACATTCTTTAAAAGTCCCAAAGTTTTCCATTGTTTCATTTGACTTTAAAACAGCTTTTTCGTATCTTTGTAAATAATCAAGAAGCTTTTCGTCTTTATAAAAATAATCACTCCAGTTATCATAAAGTTCCTCTGCAATTTTAATTTTTTCAAGAATAAGAGAAGTTGGATCTGGATCAAGAGCTTTAAAGTATTTTAAGTTTTTAATCATCTTTCTTATCAATATTATTTTTAAAAGAATTGTATTCTAAAAATAAAAAAAATAAAGAGTAATTTAAATAAATAGGGTAAATATAAACAAAATTTTTAAAAGTGTGGAAGAATCAGGATTTTAGGGATATAAAAAATGGGTTTAAAAGTTGTTAAATTTCAGGTTGAATTTTATGTTCAAAACTTTTTAAGTTTTTGACATAAATTTTAACTTCTTTTTAATTCAGGTTTTGACAAAATTAATAACAAGGGAATACTTGAGAGCTGCAATACCATGGAAACTATTATTAAACTGATAAGAGAGGTATCATAAAGAACTCCCAAAATGATGCTTCCTAAAAACCATAAAAATCCATAAAAGGCATTGAAAATTCCATACCCTGTGGCTCTTTTATCTTTTGGTATAAAAAACGAAATAGCAGCTCTCATTATAGATTCCTGGGCACCCATACCTATTCCCCATAAAATCATTCCAAAAAGAACTAAAAAGAATTTTCCTAAGAAAACAAAAGGTGAAGAAAAAAGAGAAATTAATACAGCAAGAATTAAAACTGAAAAACCTTTTTTATCAAAAAGGTATCCAAAAAAGAGAGCTGATATAGCATCAATTCCCATAGCAATAGCATAAAATAAAGGTATCCACTGTTGTTTTAAAACTTCTGTCTTTTTTAAATGATAGGCAATAAGAGCAAAGTCTGCATATCCTGCTCCATAAAGACCTATAGCCAGAATATAAATCCAAAATTTTTTTGAGAAAGTTTTTTTAGTTAGGGTTAAAGCTTTGGTCTCTAATTTTTGAGGATTAGGATATAAAAAACGAGCTATTAAAAGGATTAAAAAGGCTAATAGAGCTGGTATTCCCAGAATACCAAAAGAAATTTTATAACTCCCAGTTGAACTCAATATAAAGGTGATTAAAAGAGGTCCTAACATGGCTCCTATTTGATCCATAGCTTCATGAAAACCAAAACCTTTACCTCTTCCAATTTTGGAAGTAGCATAAGAAAGAATAGTATCTCTGGCAGGAGTTCTTAAAGCCTTTCCTATTCTTTCTGTAATTACCAAAATTGCACTTTGAGGCCAGGTTTTAGTAAGAGCTAAAGCAGGAATAGCAAAAAGATTAATGATATAGCCTATTATGGTAATAAGCCAGTATTTTTTTAATTTATCAGTTAGATAACCGGAAATTAAGCGGAGTCCATAACCTATAAATTCTCCAGCACCTGCTACAAATCCTACTACTGTAGCACTTGCTCCCAGAGTTGCAAAATAAGGACCAATAATACTTCTCGCACCTTCATAGGTAATATCTCCTAAAAGACTTACAAATCCCAGAATTATTATTAACAAAAAAGGCGATCTATAACTCATTTATGGAAGATATTTTACAATCTTTACAGGAAGTATAATAACCAATCCATGCTTTATAAGACTGTTTATTTCTGAAAGAAATTCTTCTGCTTTTTCTTTTGTTTCTATAATTTCTATAAGAATAGGAAGATTTGATCCTAAGTCTAAAAAAGAAAGAGACCTTACCTTTTTAGAAGGACCATAACCCATAATAGCCTTAAATATGGTAACTCCAGATAAATTTTTTTCTTTAACTATTTCCAATATTTTTTTATAAAGGGGTTTTCCTTCCACTCTATCCTCTTCTCTTATATAAATCTTTATCATATAAGCTTCTTCGTGTTTAATCATTTCTTTATACAACCTCCTTTTATGGGTATCTTAAAATATATTATTTAAAAAATAAAAAATTAGCAACTATTAGTCCCAAAAACCCAGCTAAAAATGAAAGGAAGAAGTTAAGAAAAATATTTAAAAATCCCAGAAAATAAAAGTGTTGTTGCCAGAGAGATATGGTTTCAAAAGTAAAAGAAGAAAAGGTGGTAAGTGCACCCAGAAAACCTATTACTAAGAAGTATCTATAAAGTGGATCTATAGCAGAGTGTAAGAATATTTGCATTAAAAAGGTGGCTAAAAATGAACCTGTAATGTTTACTATAAGAGTTCCCAGTGGAAAAGTTCCAGGAAAGAGTCGGGCAGATAAGAAAACTACAAAAAATCTGGTTAAAGCTCCTGCAGCACCACCAAGAGCAATAAAAAAATACTTTATCATAAAACCCTCCAGAGCATTTTAGCCCTGATGGGCGATCAAGGGAGAAAGTCATCTCCCTATGATTTAATCAGGCAATATCGCTGAAACAAAAGCCTTTTTATCAAAAGGCACTAAGTCATCTGCTTTTTCTCCCAGTCCTACAAATCTTATAGGTAAATTAAATTTATGAGATACAGAAATAGCAATTCCACCTTTGGCAGTTCCATCCATTTTTGTGATTATCACACTATGGATAGGCACAGCTTGTGAAAAGTGCTGAGCCTGACTTAAAGCATTTTGACCAGTAGTTGCATCCAGCACCAAAATATTTTCCTGAGATTCAGAAGGAACTAATTTATTTATAACCCTTACCATTTTTTTAAGTTCTTCTATAAGATTATACTTGGTATGGAGTCTTCCAGCAGTATCTACCAGAACTACATCAATATTATGCTTTTGAGCATAAGTTATTCCCTGATATATTACAGCTCCTGGATCAGCTCCTTCTTGAAGAGCTATAACAGGAGCCCCTATTCTTTCTCCCCAGGTTTTTAGCTGATCTATAGCAGCAGCTCTAAAAGTATCTGCAGCTACCAGAACCACAGAATATCCACTTTCTTTTAGCCTTTTTCCAATCTTTGCTATAGTGGTAGTTTTACCCACTCCATTTACCCCCAGAAAGAAAAGCACAGAAGGCTTTCCAGGTGGAGGAAAAGGTTTATCAGCCTCTTTTAAAAAAGAAAGCATCTGCTCTTTTAGAAAAGATTTAAGTTGTTTAGTGGTAAGGGGTTCTCCTTTTAAAACTTTATCTTTAAAAGGCTCCAGAAGATCTAAAGTAGTATCTACTCCAAGATCAGCTAAAATAAGACTTTCTTCCAATTCCTCCAAGGTTTGTAAATCAACAACTTTATCAACTTCAAAAAGATCAGAAAATGTTTCAGCAAGTTTTTCCTTGGTTTTAGATAAACCTTTTTTAAACTTTTCTAAAAGACCCTCTGTTTTAAATCTACTAAAAAAACCCTTTTTTTCCTTAGGCTTAGGTGATTCAGGTTGAGTAACTTCTGTAGTTGAAATTTTTTGAGTTTGAGATTCTGGAGATTCTTTAACTTCTTCCTTAGGTTGTATTTTATCTTCTTCTTTTTTTAGTTTTTTAAAGAGTTTTTTAAGCATGAAAGAAGACCTGCAGTAATTTTTCGCACTCTTGAGGTGCGAAACAGTGGTAATTTGGCGGAGGAGGAGGGATTCGAACCCCCGGAGGGCCGTAAAGACCCTCAGCGGCTTTCAAGGCCGCCCCCTTCGTCCACTCGGGCACTCCTCCACTTCTAAAATATAACCCAATTTTTTGTTAAGTAAAGATAAATCTTTATCTCTTTTTAAACACATAATTATTCACTTCAATTCCTATATGAGAAGCAATTACAGGGCACTTTACCTTTAAAAGAAAAAACAGATTTTCCTTTTTTATTTCAGATAAACTCTCGTAATTACCTTGCCCCTTACTTATAATCAAATCTGCTTTTTCAAAAACCTCTAAAAATTCCTGGTTACACTCTTTAAAACTTATTCCAGGTAAAGCACAACCTGTAGAAATTACTTTACTGCATTCATTTAACCCAGATTTATAAGCATCTTCCAGAGTGGCATCATTAATAATAGGTTCTCCTCTTACTGCATAAAAAACTTCAGCAGCAGAATTTAATTCTTCAACTAAAATTTTATCAAATACTGTCTCTCCTGCATTATCTCCTATAATTAGGATAGTTTTAGCCTTTTCCAAAATTTTTGTAAATTCTTCAATATCTGCTACTGCAAAGTCCTTTTTTAATTCCTCATCTATGCGTTTACTTAATTTTTCAAAATCCTTAGTAGAATAAACTCCTGCATCTAATGTATTTCCTATAGCTGAAATTTTTAAAGCTAAAAGTAATCTATTTTCCTCCTTCTCTAAAAGAGCTTTTAAACGGGGATAAAAATTTTTGGCTATTTCAATGGTTTCTTCTTTTAGTTTTTTGTATGGATCTGGATTTGAGGTATGGATTTTAACCAAATTGTGAATATCCTTGGCTAATTCAGGTGGTGTTTTATATTTTTTAAAATCTTTAATAATTTTTATAGCATCCTCCACAATTTTTTCATGAATATCAGTGCGATCTGTTACCATTCTGGAGGCTTCTAAAATTTGTCTTAAAAAGCAAGGTAAACAATCTAACTGAATTCTCATAAGAAATCTCCTTATTTAGGATAATTTGCTATTAATATAGTTTGTATTATAATAACATTTAACTCAAAAATTTTAAAGGGGTGACAGATGGAAGCCATTACTAATTTAAGAGGATTGGATAAAATAATTGTTCCTATTAGACTTACCTCAAAGTCTAAAATTACTTTTCAGTGTTATCCTGGAGTTCCTTGTTTTAAACTATGTTGTTCTAATTTATTTTTACCTTTAACTCCTTATGATATTATAAGGATCAGAGATAAACTTGGTTTAACTACTGATGAATTTCTTCTTCAATATACAGAACCTTTTATTCTTCCTAAATCAGGTTTACCTATAGTAAGAGTTAAAATGCGGGATGACGAAGATAAAACCTGTCCATTCTTGGGAGATGGTGGATGCACTATTTATGAAGTTAGACCCTTAGCCTGTAGATATTATCCTCTTGGTTTTGGTCTTTTTAGAAACAGAGATAAAGGAAAAAATGAAGAGATTTATTATCTTGTAAAAGAGGGATTTTGTCAGGGGCTTGATTCTGGTAAGGAAATGACAGTTGAGGAGTATAGAATTTCTCAGGGAATTCCAGAGCTTGAAGAACCTATTAAAGAATGGGCAGAAATTATTATGAAAAAAGAATCTCTGGGTCCTGTGGAAGTGCCTGAAAAAAGTTTACAGCTATTCTTTATGGTTAGCACCAATCCAGACAGGTTTAGAAGTTTTATATTTGATAGCAAATTTTTGGATATTTTTGAAGTGCCTGAAAAGACCTTAGAAGAAATTAAAAAAGATGATTTAAAACTTTTACAATTTGGATTTAAATGGCTTAAAACAGTGCTTTTTGGAGAAAATTTGGTAAAACGCAAAAAAGAGAGTCCAGCTGTAAAGAAAATAAAACCTTTTTAATTTTTTAAATGTATCCAGAAATCAAGCGTAAAAAAACCAGAGTTGTTCGGGTTGGGAAGGTTGCAATAGGAGGAAACAACCCTGTTCGTGTCCAAAGTATGACCAATACCGATACCAGGGATGTTAAAGCTACAGTTGAACAGATATACAAACTTTATGAAGCAGGATGTGAAATAGTAAGAGTTGCAATTCCTGATGAAAAAGCTGTTGAAAGCTTAAAAGAAATTGTAAAAGAAAGTCCTGTTCCTATTATTGCAGATTTACATTTTGATACATCTCTTGGTGAAAAAGCAGTAAAAACCGGAATCGCTGGTATAAGAATAAATCCAGGAACCTTTAAGAATAAAAAAAATTTGGATCGTCTGGTAGAACTCTGTAAAGAAAGAGACATCTGTATAAGGATTGGAATAAATGCAGGCTCCCTTGAGGCTTCAGTTTTAAAAAAATACCAAACTCCTTGCCCTGAAGCCATGGTAGAGAGTGCTTTAATGTGGCTTAATTATATACTGGAAAAGTTTAATTACGAAAATATAAAAATTTCTTTAAAATCCTCTAACTGGTGGGAAACAGTAAGAGCCTATGAAATGTTTTCAAGCAAATCAGATTTTCCTTTGCATTTAGGTGTAACTGAAGCAGGGGGCTTAATACCAGGAACCATAAAAAATACCATGGCTATTTCTTATCTTTTGCTAAGGGGAATAGGAGATACTTTAAGAATTTCTTTGACTTGCGATCCTGTAGAGGAGGTTTATGTAGCTTATGAAATTTTAAAAAATCTCGGGCTAAGAAGTCTTTATCCAGATATAATTGCCTGCCCTACCTGTGGAAGATGTGAAATAGATTTAATAAAACTTTACAAAGAAGTGGAAAAGCTTGTAAGAAACATCAAAGCGGATCTTAAACTTGCAGTAATGGGTTGTGTGGTGAATGGTCCTGGAGAAGCTAAAATGGCAGATCTTGGTATAACAGGAGGTAAAGGAGTAGGAATTATCTTTAAAAAAGGAAAAATAATTCGCAAAGTGCCAGAAAAAGAATTACTAAAGGCTTTTCTTGAAGAAATAGAAAAATTCTTAAAAGAACATCCCGAAAGATT
>CAZQIW010000023.1:0-15556 GCA_964593845.1 uncultured Thermodesulfatator sp.
TTGAGAGAACGGTTCGTCCACAGAGCAGGCTTTTGTGGAGGGCAATAAAGGAGTTGTAGGAAAATATAGCAAGAAGGAGGGAGTATGGATAAATCTTTGATAGAAATAGAAAAAAAACTTCTTTCTAAAAATCCAGAAATACCAGAGGAATTAAAGCCAGCTTATGAGCTTTGTCTTGAGGCACATAAGTATCTTACAGGTGGAAGAACCCTTGATGCAATAGATTTACTTGAGAAAGCTTTGGAGCTCTTTCAAAAGGCAAGCGCCTATAAAGAAATGGCAAATGTCCTTGATTGCCTGGGAGACCTTTATCACATGAGAGGAAATATAAAACAGGCTTTAAGAGCTTATAAAGCCTGCCTTGATGTATGCGAAAACTTTGAAGATGAGATAAGCACAGCTGTTATAGCTGAAAAGATAGCTCATGCTTACAGATACCAAAGAGAATATGAAAAAATGCTGCCTTATCTTTATAGAATGCTTGAAATTGCAGAAAAATTTGGAGATGCCCATAGAGCAGCCAGAGCCCTTGCTGGAATAGGCGATGTTTACAGAATTAAAAAAGATTATCAAGCAGCTAAAGAAGCTTATCAAATAGCTTATAAAATTTACAAAAAAATGGGAGCTGGAGAACTTGCAGATATAGTAAAAAAGGCACTTGATGAGCTGGAAAAAGAAGAATTATCTACTGTAACCAGGTAATTCAATGTGGGTGCAGGTGCCTGTGGGACAGGTGTGACTTTCTACTATTTTAGGTTTATTAGAGGAACTGCCAGAATCACTTATGATGGAATTTACCACACTCATTAATCTTTTAATGTTTTTGCTGTGACAAACCTTACAAGTTACTTCAGAAAGTTCTTCTTTATTTTTTAAAAAAACTTCAAACTCTGCTCCACAATCTTCGCACTTAAACTCGTATATAGGCATTTTTAAGCCCTTTTTAAACAAAATTTTTATTAAAATTAATTTTAACATAAGAAAAGTGAAAATCAATAACATTTTACTAATTTCTCTTGACTTATGAGCTTGAAATTGTAATATAAATCAGCAAAAAAAATTACTATTAGAGCTATGGAAAAGACGCTAAAACCTTTTAGAGAAGATAGAGGTATTGCTTCCATACCAGAAATCCTTTTTCGCTCGGTAAGAGAATTTGGCTCTCGTCCAGTTTTTTCAATTTTTAGAAATGGCACATATCAACACATTACCTATGCTGAATTAGGAAAGCAGGTTGAACTTTTAGCATCTGGGCTTAGAGCTCTTGGATTTTCACGACGGGAAAAGGCAGCTATCTTGGGACCTAACTCTCCAGAATGGGCTATGAGTTATCTTGCTGTTCTATCTGCAGGCGGTATATGTGTTCCAATAGATTTTCTTCTTAAGCGGTATGAATTTCGTCATATCCTTGAAGAAGCAAAGGTAAGGTGGATTTTTTTAGCTCCTAAATATTTTGAAGATATTCTTGAAATAGATGAGGATCTAAAACTTTTTAAGTATTTGATAGTTTTTGAAAAACCTCCAATGAAAGTGCCGAAAAAAGTTCTCTCCCTGGAAGATCTTCTTGCAAAAGGACGAAAAAAACTGCAAAAGCCATATTTCCCAAATATTGATGAAATTGCTGCTCTTATTTATACTTCAGGCACTACTGGAAAAGCAAAAGGGGTAATGTTAACACATAGAAATATTATTTTTGATATTTCAGCCTGCTATAAAAGTCTTCCTGTGTATGAAACTGATAGATTTCTTTCTGTTCTTCCTATGCATCATACTTTTGAATGCACTGCAGGTTTTCTTTTACCTATTTATTCAGGAGCACATATTACTTTTGCACGAAGTCTTAAATCTCGGGATATCTTGGAAGATCTTAAAAATTCTAAAACTACTATTATGCTGGGAGTTCCTCTTCTTTTTGAAAAACTTTACGAAGGAATTGTAAGAGCTATAAATAAAGCCTCTTTTCCTAAAAAAGCATTAATACATTCTTTTCTCCGCTTGATTTCATTTTCAGAAAAACTGGGTCAGGAGGAAAAATTAGCAAAAATTCTTTTTAAAAATTTAAGAGATAAAGCTGGTCTTTCTTATTTAAGATTTTTTGTTTCTGGAGGCGCTCCTCTTCCTCCTTATCTTCCAAAAGCTTTCAGAAGATTTGGAATAAAACTTATTCAGGGTTATGGTCTTACTGAAGCAAGTCCAATACTTACTGTAAATCATCCTGATAATCCTAAGGATGATAGTGCAGGGCTTCCATTACCAGGAGTGGAAGTAAAGGTAAAAAATCCTAATATTGATGGTATAGGAGAGCTTTGTTTCCGTGGTCCCATGATTATGAAAGGATATTACCAGAATCCAGAGGCTACCAAAAATGCCTTTGACGAAGAAGGTTTTTTACGCACTGGAGATTTAGGTTACATAGATGAGAATGGATATGTATATATATGCGGTCGTGCTAAAAATCTTATAGTTACTCCATCCGGAAAAAATGTTTATCCAGAAGAGGTTGAGTTTGAACTTAATAAAAGCCCTTATATTCTTGAGAGTATGGTTTTTGGTTTTCCCCGTCAGGGAGGAGAAGAGGTATGGGCTGTAATTGTGCCGGATTATGAAGCTATTGACAGAGATTTTCATGGAAAGCGTCTTAAAGAAAAAGACATAGAAGAAATTATTTCTCGGGAAGTAAAAACCTATATGGCTAATCTGGCAATTTATAAACGCGTAAAAAGATTTATTATTCGGGACGAAGAATTACCGAAGACTACCACTCGTAAGATTAAACGCCACCTTGTAATACCAAAACTTATTGCTGATCAGGAGAAGAAGAATTTCTGATTTTTAATCTTCTTTAGGTTAAGTGCCCGGGGCCGGACTCGAACCGGCACGGGGTGAAGACCCCAGTGGATTTTAAGTCCACAGCGTCTACCAAGTTCCGCCACCCGGGCAGAACCCTTAAATCAACTGTAATAATAACTCAATTTAAAAAATTAGCAAGTATTTTTGCTAAAGATTTCTTATTGTTCCATTTACAAAAAGATCTATAAAAGCTTCCACCACTTGATTTACATCTTCCTTTTTAAAAATCTCACTTCCTTTAAGTTCTTTTACATAAAAATAAGAAAAAAACATACCCAGAAAAGCTCTTGCTGCAAGCTCAGTGTTAAACTTTCTTAAAATTCCTTGTTCTTGTAAAGGCTCAAAGTATTGAGAGAGTAACCTTAGAGTGCTTTCAACTACATTATTATGAATTTTTTTTATCTGTTCTGGATACCTTTGCATTTCAGAATGCATAATTCGTATCAAATCCTTGTTAAACTCTAAAAGCTCAAGAAAATTGTAAGCAATAGTAGTAAGAGCTTCGTGATAGGGCTTGCCTTCTATTTTTTTTATTACTTCTTTAAGTTTGGGTAAAAAGGAATAGGTATTTATTACTTCTTCAAAAAGGGTTTCTTTTGAGGGAAAATATCTAAATAAAGTAACCTCTGCTACACCTGCTTCAGTAGCGATTTCTTTGGTAGTTGCTCCTAAGTATCCTTTTTGAGAAAATAACTTTAAAGCTGCATCAAGAATTTTTTTTCTTGTATCCTTTGCTAATTTTCTTACCATTAATTGTAAGTGCTTACTTAGTTTTAAAATGATAATAAATTAAAACTTAAAAGATGTCAATATTGAAAAAGCTTTTGTGTGAAGTAAACTGAAAGTTATAAAAAAGGAGGATTTTTTAGTGAAAGGAAACATCACTATAGGCTTTTCTCCTCATAGAGTGGAAACCCTTCCTTTTGCTGAAAAATTAATGAACCAGCACGATATAATCATTCTTGAAGAACCTCCCAATACTTTATTTTATAAAGTTTTAGAGGAAAAAATAAGCCTGGAAGAGTATGTTAAAAATACAGAATTCTGGTTTCCTGGATTTACAAAGGAAAGCTTGAAAATTTTGAGGAAATTTTATAAATCTGGAAAAAAGATTTTTCAAATAGAACCCTATTTAGAAAAAGTGGCTTTAATTCAAAA
Source organism: uncultured Thermodesulfatator sp. (assembly GCA_964593845.1). Classification (GTDB taxonomy): domain Bacteria; phylum Desulfobacterota; class Thermodesulfobacteria; order Thermodesulfobacteriales; family Thermodesulfobacteriaceae; genus Thermodesulfobacterium. The sequence goes on from CAZQIW010000023.1 coordinate 4,009, forward strand.
AAAATTAGAAGAGGGAAAAGAAATAGGAGAGATAATTGAAGATCCAGAATTAAAGGAGATTTACAGAGTAGAAAATCAGGCTATAGGAAAGCTTTTGAAATATTATGAGGTCTCTTTAAGCACTGATTTTGAGAAAATTGTAGAGGCAGTAAAAGAGTTTTCCAGAGCTGATGCAGAGAGATTTCGTTTAAGAGATTATCTAAGAGCTAAAGCTATAATAAAAATTCTTCCTGAAAAAGGAAAGGTTTACATAGAGGCAGGAACCATTCATATTTATTTTAAAAAACTTCTGCACATTTATCTTGGTAGGAACTGGAAGATTTCTCACAAATTTCTTTTGGAGAATCAGCTAAAGCCTCTAATAGGAAAGCCCTGGATCTTTCCTCCTGGTGAACTTTTAACCTTGAGGTATATCTTAAAAAGAAAGGAAAATAAGGAGATAGAAAATTTGCTTGCTGCAAGGTCATTAATTTACATTAAAATCATTCCAAAAGAAGAGCTTTTACCTTCTGCTGAGGAACCTTTTCCTCATTTAAAAAAGGAACTTAAAGCTATAAACATGGTAAATCAGCTCTCTTTTGAGGATTGTGCTATTCTTTATAAAAAACTCTTCCTGGTAAAAGAAAGTGAAAAAGCAGAAAAAATCGTGGAAAAATTTTTAAATAGGTGATATAATTTGAAACAGTCTATTTAAAACACAAAGTCAGGGAGGGTTTGCTATGAAGGTTTATAAGGATGCAGATGTGGATTTGTCCATTTTAAAAGACAAAGTGATTGCAGTTCTTGGTTATGGAAGTCAGGGGCATGCCCATGCTTTAAATTTAAGAGATTCAGGGCTTAATGTAATTGTTGGAGTAAGAAAAGGTGGAAGAAGCTATGAAAAAGCTAAGAAGGATGGATTTGAACCTGTTTCAGTAAAAGAGGCTTGTGAAAAGGCAGACATTATTATGATTCTTCTTCCTGATCAAACTCAACCTGAGGTTTATAAAGCAGAAATAGAACCAGTTTTGAAACCTGGAAAAATGCTTCTTTTTGCTCATGGGTTTAATATTCATTTTAATCAAATTGTGCCTCCTAAGGATGTGGATGTAGCTATGGTTGCTCCAAAGGGACCAGGGCATCTTGTAAGAAGGGAGTATCAAAAAGGAGCAGGAGTTCCCTGTCTTGTAGCTGTGCATCAGGATGCTACAGGAGAAGCCTTTCAGAAGGCTCTTGCCTATGCTAAGGGAATTGGTGGAACAAGAGCAGGTGTGATAGAAACCACTTTTAAAGAAGAAACCGAAACAGACCTTTTTGGAGAACAGGTGGTGCTTTGCGGAGGAGTCTCTGCTCTTATTAAAGCAGCTTTTGAAACCTTGGTGGAAGCAGGTTATCAGCCAGAAATAGCTTATTTTGAGTGTTTACATGAGCTAAAGCTTATTGTGGATCTTATTTATGAGGGTGGTCTTGCTTTTATGAGATACTCCATTAGTGATACTGCAGAGTATGGAGATTTAACCAGAGGTCCAAGAATTATTAATGAGCAGGTAAGAGCAGAAATGAAAAAGATTTTAAAAGAGATTCAGAGTGGTGAGTTTGCCAGAGAATGGATTTTAGAAAATCAGGCAGGAAGACCAGTGCTTAATGCCCTGAGAAGAAAGGAAAAAGAACATCTTATTGAAGAAGTAGGAAAGAAACTTAGAGCAATGATGCCCTGGATAAAAAAGCCCGAGGAATAAGAAAAAAATCTATTTCCCTCCCTATATTTGGGAGGCTGTTTGAAAAATATTTTTTAATTGAAGAAAATTGTAGCGGCGGGCTTTATGCCCGCCTGGAAAGATATGGCGGGGGTAAACCCCGCCGCATTAAAATACCTCCTGCCTCAGAGCTTCAAAAAGTCTATGAATCAATGTATAAATTCTCAAAAGAGGACTTTTTAAATTGTATGGCTTGTGGATATGGGAATTGTAGAGACATGGCTATTGCTATTTACAATGGGCTTAATAAGCCAGAGAATTGTTTTTATTATACTTTGAAAAAACAGGAGGCAGTTGCTAATAAGATTTTTAACTATATAACAGAGATTATCAAAGAAACTTCTGAAATACAGGAAATTATAGAAAAGCTTTTAAATGTTTTAAACACTTATCAAAATGAATTTAAAGAAATTGTGGGAGAGATGGAATCTTATACTAAAATTACTGAAAATTTTGAGGTTATAGCTAATGCAGTGGGTAAAATAGCTAAACAAATTAATTTATTAGCTATAAATGCTACAATAGAGGCTGCTCGTGCAGGAGAAGCTGGCAGGGGTTTTGCAGTGGTAGCAGATGAAATTAAAAAACTTGCTGATAATTCTAAAGAAGAAATAGAAAAGATAATTCCTTATGGAGAAGAAATAAGAAATGAATTAAAGAAAATATCTTCACAGGTGCTCACTGCTTCTCAAAATTTTTCTGAAATTACTCAACTTACAGATACCGTAATCAGAGATATAGAGCTTATATTTGAGAAGATTAAGTATGTAGAAGAAGAAGCTTTTAAGTTAGTAAAGAAATAAGTAAAGATGTAAATTTTTCAGAAATTTTTGGTGGTCTTAATCCTGTAATATTTTCTAAACTTTTTAAGAAATAATTCTGTTCCTTTTCTAAAAAACTTTCTGATCAGTTTTAAAAGCTTCCTAAAGGTATTAAAAATTTAAAAATCTTGCAAAAAATGTAGTAAATATTTCAAAAAACTAATTAAAAATTTAAAAATTGAGGATAATTTTTCTTATTTTGGTTTGACTTTTAAAATTTAATGCTATATTTTTAAAATAAGTATTACTAATGGCAATTTTTTTAAAAAAAAGGAATAGAGTGAATGGCAGAGTTTAAAAGTGATTTGGAAAAAATAAAGTATCTAATTGCCCACTGGGTTGAGCATACTGAGGAGCATGCAGAGGAATTTGAGAGATGGGCAGAGAGGATTTCTGGGATGGAAGGAGGGGAAGAAATTTCTTTAGCTTTGAGAAAAGCTGCTCAAAAGTTAAAAGAAGTGGTGGAACTTCTGAAACCCTATAAAGAATAAGAGAAAGGAAGGGGGGTATAAATGAAAACAGGAGACTTTGAGCCAAAGATTGTAGTGTTTGCTTGTAACTGGTGCACTTATGCAGCTGCTGATTTAGCTGGTTCTTTGAGATATTCTTATCCACCTAATATCTATTTAGTAAGAGTTCCTTGTTCAGGAAGGGTGGAGCCTGAATTTATTTTTCATGCCTTTTTTTCTGGAGCAGATGGTGTTCTTATAGGAGGATGTCATCCTGGAGATTGTCATTATAGATATGGTAATTACTATGCTCATCGTAGATTTAATCTTCTTCAGAGATTTCTTGAAATTTTAGGCATTTCTAAAGAAAGGGTAAGGCTTGAGTGGATTTCTGGAGCAGAAGGACTTAAGTTTGCTCAGGTAGCCACTGAATTTACAGAAAAAATTAGAGAGCTTGGACCTGCTAATATTACTCCTCCTCCAAATTTAGACTGGAGAGAGCTTGGTAGAGTAATTTCTGCAGGAGGTTCAGTAGGAAAGGTTTTCTGGGATGAGCCAAAGTGTGTGGCTGACTTTATTACTTATTTTGTAAGTTATGTTCAGAAAAATTCTTGCGGAAAGTGTGTGCCCTGTAGGATTGGGACAAAGAGAATGGAAGATCTTTTAGGTAAGTTTCTTAATGGAGGATTAAGTGAAAAAGAGGAAGCACTTTTAAAGATGCTTGCAGAGGATATAGGTTATTCAAGCAGATGTGATTTAGGAAGACTTGCAGGAAAGGCAGTAAAATACGCTCTTGAGTATTGTCGCGAAGATTTTGAAGCCCATAAAAATGGACAGTGCAATCAAAATATAGCCCCCCATCCAGGATGGGAGAAGGTAGTTCCTGCTGCAGCTTAATTTGGAATAATTGAAGAAAAGAAGGAGGAGCTTTTTATGCAAGCAGAATTAAGAACAGATCTTCAGGATTTGTATAGAGTTATTTCTGTAGTTGGTGCTATAGGAGGATGTATTTTTTTGGCAAAAGAGGTTTCAGTAAAAGAGCTTATTAAATTTTTTGTAAGTTATGCCCAAAAGAATTCCTGTGGGAAGTGTGTTCCTTGTAGGGTTGGGACAAAGTGGATGGAAATGCTTTTAGAAAAGTATCTTAAAGGGGAGTTAAGTGAAGAAGAGGAGAAGTTTTTGAGGATGCTTGCAGAGGATATAGGTGCTTCAAGCAGATGTGATTTAGGAAAGGTTGCAGGAAAAATTGTAAAGTATGCCCTTGAGTATGGATTAATTGAAGAAAAATAAATGAAAGGAGGTTTTTGAGATGAAGGAAGTAAAAGTTGTGATAGATGGAAAAGAGGTGGTTGTTCCTGAGGGAACTACCATTTTAAAAGCTGCGGAAAAAGCCCAGGTTAAGATTCCTACTTTGTGCTATTTGGAGTGGATAAAGCACGAAGTAGGTGCTTGTAGAGTGTGTGTGGTAGAGGTTGAGGGAAAAAAGGATTTGGTTACTGCTTGTAATACTCCTGTAGAAGATGGAATGGTTATTAAGACCAATACTCCTAAGGTCAGGGCTGCAAGAAAATTACAGGTTGAGATGATGCTGAGTGAGCATCATTTAAATTGTCCTATCTGCCCAAGAAACGGCACATGTGAACTCCAAAAACTTGCAGAAGAGCTTAATGTAAGAGCTATAAGACCTGAAGGAGAGAGAAAGGTATGGGAAATTGACGACTCTTCTCCTTCGGTTGTAAGAGATCCTAATAAATGTGTGGTGTGCCAGAGGTGTATTACTGTATGTAGTGAGATTCAAACCGTTGGGGCACTTGAGCTTTATGGTAATGGAGTTGAGGCTATAGTAAGACCTGTAGAAGGAAAGCCTTTAATAGAAACTCAGTGTGTAGCTTGTGGACAGTGTTCTATTGTTTGCCCAGTGGGAGCTATTGTGGAAAAAGATGAAACTGAAAAAGTGTGGGAGGCTCTTGCTGATCCTGAAAAGCATGTGGTGGTTCAAACAGCACCTGCTACACATGTTACTATTGGTGAAGCTTTTGGTCTTCCACCTGGAACTGACATTACTGGTAAGATGGTGGCAGCTTTAAGAAGATTAGGATTTGATGCAGTTTTTGATACCAACTGGTCAGCAGACTTAACCATTATTGAAGAAGGAACTGAGCTTATTGGAAGAATTGCAGCTAATCAACTGGGTTTAGATAAAATTGAGGTTACTCTTTTTGGCGAAAAAGTTACTCTTGATGTTACGCCGTTTAAAGGAAGACCACTTCCTCAAACCACTTCTTGTTGTCCTGCCTGGATTAAGTTTATGGAAGAATTTTATCCGGACTTATTAGATCATATTTCTTCCTGTAAATCTCCTCAGCAGATGTTAGGTCCTGTAGCTAAAACTTATTATGCCAAGAAGAAAGGTATTGACCCAGAGAAGATTTTTGTAGTATCAGTTATGCCCTGCACTGCAAAGAAGTTTGAGGCAGCGCGTCCTGAGATGGTAGATGCTTCTAAGTATTGGAATAATCCAAATATAGGTAGAGATGTGGATGTGGTTCTTACTTCAAGAGAGCTTATAAAGATGATCAGGGAAGCAGGTATAGACTTTGCCAATCTTCCTGATGAAGAGTATGACCCAATTATGGGAGCTTCTACAGGTGCAGCTCAGATTTTTGGAGCAACAGGTGGAGTTATGGAGGCAGCCTTAAGAACTGCTTATGAGGCTATAACAGGCAAGACCTTACCTAAGCTTGATTTTGAGGAGGTTAGAGGAATTAAGGGTATAAAAGAGGCTTCTGTGGAGATAAATGGAATAACTGTAAAAGTTATTGTAGCTCATGGTCTTGGAAATGCGAGAAAGATTATGGATAAAGTTAGAGCTGGTGAAATGAAAGATTATCATTTTATTGAGGTAATGGCTTGTCCAGGAGGATGTATTGGTGGAGGAGGGCAGCCTGTGTGGAGTGATATGGCAACAAGAGTAGAGAGAATTAAGGGTATTTATGAAAGAGATAAGAAGCTGCCATTAAGAAAGTCCCATGAAAACCCAGAAATACAGGCTATTTATAAAGAATTTTTAGAATTACCTTGTGGTCATCTTTCTCACTCCTTATTACATACTCATTATACTCCAAGGGGAAAAAATAAAGGAAAAGGCAACAATGGCAGGGGCGTATAGCCTTCTGCATACCACACCCTCTCTACTTCCTCTTCCAGGGGTTAGCCCCCGAATGGGGGCTGACCCTAAAAAAATCTTTTAGGAGGGAAAAAGATGATAATGAAGGTAAGAACTTTTAAAGTAACTAAAGGAGTGCCTCAGGATGTAGGAACTTTTCGTAAAGGAGAATTAAGGGGAATTATTAGAATTAACGAAAAAGGATGTTGGGGTTGTGATACCTGTAGAAGTGTATGTCCAGCAAATGCTATAGAAGGAACCTTAGGAGAAGTCCACAGAATTAATTATGACAAATGTATTAACTGTGGGCAGTGCTTAATAAATTGTCCTTATGGTGCTATAGAACAGATGAGTTATGTAGATGTTGTTTTAGAAAAACTGAAAGACAAAGATACCAAAGTAGTAGCTATTATTGCTCCTGCAGTAAGGGTTGCTATTGCAGAGGAATTTGGTGCAAAACCAGGGACTCTTACAGTGGGTCAGCTCTGGCAGGCTCTGGAAAAAGCAGGTTTTCTCATTTATGAAAACAACTTTGCAGCAGACCAGACTATTTTAGAAGAAGGAACAGAGCTTCTTGCAAGAATTGCAGCTCATGCAGGTCTTACAAAGCTTCCCGTTTATGTATGGGGTAAAGAATTTGAAATTGATATAGAAGAATTTAAACACAAACCTTTACCTCAGTTTACTTCTTGCTGCCCTGCCTGGGTGAGATATGCAGAAATTAATTATCCTCAGCTTTTACCTCACATTTCTTCTTGTAAATCTCCTCAGCAAATGGCTGGAGCTACTGCTAAGACTTATGCTGCTAAGTATATCTGGAAGATTGATCCTAAAAAGTTGTTTACAGTTGGTATAATGCCCTGCACTGCTAAAATATTTGAGGCTTCCCGTCCTGAGTTTGATTCAGCAGGAAGGTTCCTTAATATTCCTGGAATGAGAGATGTAGATGCAGTTTTAACAACCAGAGATTTAGCTGAGGTATTTAGAAGACTTGGTATAAATCCTTTAAAATTCCCAGAAAAAAGAGATCCCAGGTATTTTAAGTGGTATTCAGGTGGAGCTACCATTTTTGGAACAAGTGGTGGAGTTATGGAGGCAGCAGTAAGATTTGCTTTTCATGTGCTTTCAGGATTGGAGCCTTCTGCTATGAGTCCTCAATGGGATTTCAAGCAGGTGAGAGGTTACACTAATCCTGTAGTTTCTGCTACTATTCCTGTGCCTTTAAGACCTGAGTATAAAAAAGCATTTGGCACAGATAAAATTGAGATAAAAGTTTGTATTGTAAACGGAATTGGACCAAGTGGAGGACATATTAAAAAAGTATTAGAAGATGTGGTAGCTGGAAAATCTCCTTATCATTTTATTGAAGTAATGGCCTGTCCTGGTGGATGCTTAAATGGTGGAGGACAACCCAAACATGAACTTGTATTTGGATAAAAAATAAAAATTTAAAGGGGGAATAAATATGAGAAAAGAAATATCAAGAAGAGAATTTTTAAAAATTGCAGGTATTACTACAGTTGGTTTAAGTTTTAGTGAAGTATTAGGTGTTGTTGAAAAAGCGTTTGCTCAGGAAGTTATTACTAACTTTTTTGAAACTCCTGTAGGAAAAGCAAGGCTTTCTTTAATTAAAGCAAGACAGGCAGGTTTGTATAGGGATGATAAAATTGTAAGGCGAAAATTTAAAATAGCTGCTTCACACGAAAATCCAATGATAAAAACCTTTTACAAACAATTTGCCAAACATCCTTTAAGTGAAATAAGTGAAGAATTACTGCATACTCATTATAAACCAAGGAAGTAATAAAAAGACCCTGAGGGGTGGGGGATAATACCCTGCCCCAAGGGGTAATAAATTTACTAAACCTGAGGGCAAGGGATATATCCTGAGCCCAAGGGGTTTAAATATGCAAGAGACTTTTTCTTCTGAAAAAACTCAAAAAAGAATAGGTCTTGTTGGAATTATCGTTCAAAATCGTAAGAAAAACGCTCCTTTAGTAAATAAAATTTTATCTGATTTTGGAGAAATTATTATAGGAAGAATGGGAATTTTTAATAGATCTCAGAATTTAGGGCTTATTTCTATTTTTGTAGAAGGAACCACTGATGAAATAGGAGCTTTGACTGGAAAGCTTGGAAGTATAAAAGGAGTTACTGTTAAAAGTATGGTCATTTCTCCAAAAGGAGAGATAAAAGACTTGTGGAAAAGCAAAAATTCTGAAAATTAAAGAGGTGGGCAATGTCTGAAAAAATTTTATTAAGTCATGGAAGTGGTGGAAAACTAATGAACGAGTTTATTAATAAAATCATTAAAGAAATTTTAGGTCCGCAGGCGATTCAGCTTGATGATTCAGCGGTTTTAAAAGTAAATAGTCAAATTGCTTTTACTACAGATTCTTTTACTGTAGATCCTATCTTTTTTCCTGGTGGAGATATTGGCAAGCTTGCTGTAAATGGAACTGTAAATGATTTAGCTGTAATGGGAGCAAAACCTTTGTATCTTTCGTGTGCCTTAATTTTAGAAGAAGGATTAGATCTTGATATTTTAAAAAAAATCCTTTTTTCTATGCGTGAAGCTGCAGAATATGCAGGAGTAAAAATTGTTACAGGAGATACAAAAGTAGTGGAAAGCGGAAAAGCTGATAAAATTTTTATTAATACCGCAGGAATTGGAATTTTTGAAAAAAGCCCACAGCGTCGTCCTATTAAATCAGGTGATAAAGTTATTATTAATGGTTCCATAGGGGATCATGGAATAGCGGTTATGGCTAAAAGAAACAATATTAATGTTGAAAATTTAGTTTCAGATTGTGCTCCTTTAAATCATTTAATAAAAAAAATTATAGAAGTATGTCCTGAAGGCATTAAGTTTATGCGGGATGCTACCAGGGGAGGATTAGCTGCAGTTTTAAATGAAATTGTTCAGGGCAAAAATTTTTCTATCAAACTTTACGAAGAAAAGATACCAATAAAAGAAGAGGTTAGAGGAGTGTGTGAGCTTCTTGGACTTGATCCTTTTTATGTAGCTAATGAAGGTAAAGTGGTTGTAATAGTGTCTCCTGAGTGTGTGGAAGAGGTTCTTTCAGCTATGAAAGAGGTTAAAGAAGGAAAAGAAGCAGTAATTATTGGAGAGGTAACTGAAGAATTTGCTGGAACAGTTTATTTAGAAACAGTTATAGGAGGAAAAAGACCTATTCCTATGCCTGTGGGTGAACAATTGCCAAGAATTTGTTAAAATATAAAATAAAAGGGGGATAAAAATGTGTTTAGCAATGCCTATGAAAATTTTAGAGATTAAAGAAGAGGGTAAAGCTATTGCAGAGGCTAATAATGTTAAGAAGGAAATTAATATTTCTCTTGTTTCAGATGTTAAAGAGGGAGATTATGTAATAGTTCATGCTGGAACAGCTATTCAAAAAGTATGTCCTATGTTTGTAGAGCAAACCAAAGAAGCCTGGGACCTTATAAATAATGTATGGGATAAAATTACAGGACAAAAGTGCTGCAGGAAGTAAATATGAGTAATTACAGAATTGAAGAGGACCTACTTGGTAGCTTAGAAGTCCCTGCTGATTCTTACTGGGGAATTCATACTGAGCGAGCAAGAAAGAATTTTTCTATAAGTGGATATAAGGTAAATCCCTCTCTTATTAAAGCTCTTGCTCTTGTTAAAAAAGCCTGTGCCCTTGCTAATCTTGAGCTGGGATATTTAGAAGAAAAAAAGGCAAAGGCTATTATTGCTGCTTGTGATGAGATTGTTCAGGGAAAATTTTGGGATCAATTTCCTGTGGATGCTCTTCAGGGAGGAGCTGGAACTTCTACCAATATGAACATAAATGAAGTTATTGCTAATAGAGCTATAGAGCTTTTAGGAGGAAAAAAAGGAGACTATTCTATAGTTCATCCTATAGAGGATGTAAATCTTCATCAATCAACTAATGATACTTATCCCACTGCTGTAAAAATTGCCTGTATTTATCGTTTAAGAGATTTGAGTCAGGCTATTGCAAAGCTTCAGGGATCCTTTCAAAAAAAGGAGAAAGAGTTTGCAGGCATTGTTAAAATTGGCAGAACAGAGCTTCAGGAGGCTGTTCCTGTAACTCTTGGAGCTGAGTTTTCTGCTTTTGCTGAGGCTATTTCCCGAGATAGATGGAGAACTTTTAAGTGTGAAGAAAGATTAAGGGTTGTTAACATAGGAGGGACTGCAGTAGGAACAGGTCTTACAGCACCAAGGGATTACATATTTTTAGTAATTGAAAAACTTCGTGAAGTAACAGGGCTTGGGCTTGCAAGAGGAGAAAATTTAATGGGAGAAACAGCTAATGTAGATCCTTTTGTAGAAGTTTCAGGAATTATGAAAGCCCATGCCTCAAATTTAGTAAAAATCTGCAATGATTTAAGGATGCTTAATCTTTTTGGAGAAATAAGACTTCCTTCTTTGCAATCTGGTTCATCTATTATGCCTGGAAAAGTAAATCCTGTGATCTTAGAGGCAGCTATTCAGGTAGGACTAAAGGTAATGGCAAATGATTTTTTGATAACTGAGGCTGCTTCCCGTGGGACATTTCAAATCTGTGAATTTTTGCCTTTGCTTGCTCATGCTATTTTAGAATCTATGGACTTACTGGTAAATATAAACTTAGCTTTAGCAGAGCATGTAAAGAATATAAAGGCTGATGAGAAGAAATGCAGGGAATATGTAGATAAAAGTATTACCATAATAACGGCATTTTTACCTGTGATAGGCTATGAAAAAGCTGAAAAACTGGTAAAAGAATTTTTAGAAACTGGTAAAACAAATTTTAGAGAATTTTTAAAAGAAAAGCTTGGAGAAGAGCTGGTTGAGGAAATACTTTCACCTTACAAACTTACAGCACTGGGGTATAGGCGATGAAGGAGACACCAAAAGGTAACAGGCTTCACATAGCTCTTTTTGGAAGAACCAATGTAGGTAAGTCTTCTTTTTTAAACATGGTTATGGGGCAAGATATTGCCATTACCTCTCCTGTAGCTGGAACCACTACAGATGTAGTGGAAAAGGCTATGGAACTTCTTCCTATAGGACCTGTGCTATTTCTGGATACTGCAGGGCTTGATGACACTTCTGTGCTTGCTGAATTGAGAATTAAAAAAACTCAAAAGGTATTTAATAGAGCAGACATTTGTATCTTGGTTTTAGAACCTGATATATGGACAGATTATGAAGAAAGTGTAATCAAAGAAGCAGAAAAAAGAAGAATCCCTATTATTGGCGTAATAAATAAAATTGATTTAAAAAAGCCTTCTCAGGATTTTGTTAATGAGGTAAAGAGAAAAGTAGGGAGGGTTATTCAGGTATCTTCTGTAGATAAAGAAAACAGGGATGATTATATTAAC
>CAZQIW010000024.1:0-15327 GCA_964593845.1 uncultured Thermodesulfatator sp.
TCCTTTAAAAGATTAGTTTTAGTCTCAATATTTAAATCAGCGTAATAGAAAAGTTCTTTAAGAAAAGCAATGGCACGATTGGCTCTTTCTGAAAGAAGTTTATCTGGCTTAATTTTGGCTTTAATTTTAATTTTTTTACCCGGTATTCCTAAAAGACCAGAAGTAGTAGTATACTCTAAAATTTCCAGTTCAAGATCTTCTGGCACACAACCAAAGTCTTGACAGACCACTTCAACCAATTGATCCAGGCTTTTTCCCTCAAACTCCTTCTCTAAAATCATGGCCCCTCACCTCTCCACTTAATTTTTTGTTAATTTAAGTGTTAAATATTGTTGTGCTATAGATAAAATATTATTCACAAACCAGTATAAAACCAGTCCTGAAGGAAAGTTTATAAACAGTATAGTGAAAAATACTGGCATAAAAAGCATAACTCTGGACTGAAAGGGATCTGCTGAAGAAGGAGTAAGTCTCTGCTGCACATACATAGAAAGTCCCATTAAAATAGTTAATAGAGGAATCCCTCCTAAGTAAGGAATATGAAAGTGTCCGATATAAAGCCTTTCAGGAGCACTTAAATCATCTATCCATAACATAAAAGGAGCATGTCTGAGTTCAATAGCCATAAGTAAAACCTTGTAAAATGCTATAAAAACAGGTATTTGAATAAGTATAGGTAAGCAACCTGAAAAAGGATTAATTTTGTAAGTTTTATAAATATTCATAAGCTCTCTATTTAAAGCCTGAGGATCGTCTTTATATTTTTCTCTTATCCTCTGAATAATAGGCTGAAGTTTCTGCATTTTTTTCATACTTTTAAAACTCATCTGATTAAGAGGGAAGAAAAGAATACGTAAAAGAATAGTTATTATAATGATGTCCCAGCCAAAGTTGTGAGTAAATCTGTTAGACACTTTTAAAATATAGAGTAAAGGTTTAGCAACAAAATCAAAAATTCCAAAATATAAAGCCTTTCCTAAAAGGGGATATTCCTTTTCCATTTCTTCAAGTTTTTTAGGACCCATGTAAATCTTAAATGCATAATCCACTTCTTCTCCAGGTTTTAGCTCAAAAGGAGGAAGCCACAGAATAAACTCTTGAGTATCTTTTTTAATATTTCTAAAAGTAACTCTTAAAGTCCCATTATTAAACTTTTGTGGAATTACCGCTACCATAAAATAGTTGTCTTCATATCCCAAATACTTCAAAGGACCCACATATTCTTCTATACGCTGATCTTTAACTTTTACTTCGTTTAAGTGGTTAGTATAATAAAAAGGTCCTTTAAACACATACTTAGTTCCATCTACAAAAGGAGAAAAAGCTCCTCTCACCAATAGTCTATCTTTTAAAGTATTTTTTCCTTGGTTTATTAAGGTTACTTTTACATCTATAAAATAAGAATTCTTTTTAAAAGTAAAAGCCTTTTTTAAATACACATTTTTGTAAGTAGTTACAAAGGAAATAGTTTTATTTCCCTCTTTTTCAATCACTATTTTTGAAGTTTTGGGACCTTTATAACTGATAGCCCCTAATTCGTTTATTCCTTGTAAATAAATTTCAAGAGGTAAACACTCTGATGGAGCAGAAACCAGCTCTACAGGATGTTTTTTAGTCTTATCTATAAAATAATGCTTAAGCTTAAAACTTTTAAACCTTGCACCTAAGGAAATTAAAGTGGAATTATATTGAGGAGAATTTAAGTAATAGGTTTTTAAAAGGGTAAACTCAGAAGGAAGTTTTTCAGAAAGAAAGGTTTTATTTTTAAGATTAAGGGTTGTAGAAGAGCCCTGAGATAGTTTTTTTTCTGTAACTGTAGAATTAAACTGTTTTACTGAAGAATAAGGAAAAAATTTAGAATATAAATATTGAAAAACTAAAAGCACTGCAAAAGATAATGCCACAGCTAATATAACTCTTCTGGTTTCCATTAAACTTTTCCTCCTTTTATAACCTCTTTTTCAGGCACTGGATCATAACCACCTTCTGAAAAAGGATGACACCTCAAGATCCTTTTTAATCCTAAGTAAGAACCTTTTAATATTCCGAAATTTTGAATAGCTATTTTGGTATATTCACTACAGGAAGGGTAAAAACGGCACTTATAACCAAAATAAGTGGAAAATAAAGGAGATATAAACTTTTGATAAAAGACTATCAGCTTAATTATCAGCCTGGTTAACATAGAAATCTGTTTCACTCCTTAGGGCAAGAAGTCTTTCTTTAGTTTTTTCCACTAACTTTTTATAACTTAAATTTACCAAATTAGGATGAGGAATAATTATTATATCACTACTTGGAGGAAACCATTCCTTATTTCTTCTAAAAAGCTCTCTTATCCATCTTTTAACTTTATTTCTTTGAGTTGCCTTTCTAATTTTTTTAGACACTACAATCCCCAATCTTCTATAGTTTAAATTGTTTGAAGTATAAATTATTAATAAAATAGAATCAACCCAAATTTTTTTTCCTTCTTTAAAAACTTTTTGAAACTCTTTATCTTTTCTTAGCCTTTCTTTTTTAGATAAACCTTCTTTTTTCACCAGGTTCTTACAAAAACATTATACAGTTAAACGCCAACGTCCTTTGCGTCTTCTATTTTTTAGAATTCTTCTTCCAGAACGAGTTTTCATTCTTGCTCTAAAACCGTGCTTTCTTTTCATTTTAAGACGACTTGGTTGATAGGTCCTCTTCATAAATTACCCCTCCCAACCAAAAATAAAAATTTTTTAAGATATTAACATCTTTTAAAAATTTTTCTACAGTTTAAAATAGAAGAAAAAGGTTTTTATAAAAATAATATGGAAAAAAACAAAATCAACCCAGTTTTAAACCAAATTTTATTGGAAAAATACTATGAAGTCCTTAAAAGAAAACAAAAAGGGCTTTATTATAGACCTTTTTGGGAGAGAACACCCATTAATTTTAAGGAATACTTAAAAAAAGAAGGGTTTGTAATAATAGCTGAAATTAAAAGAGCAAGCCCTTTGAAAGATGATTTTAGACCAGATTTTAATCCTCTTGCTCTGGTAGAGGCTTATATAAAAGGAGGGGCTAAAGCAATTTCTATTATTACAGAAGAAATATACTTTAGAGGATCCTTGGAATATTTAGCTGCAATTAGAACTGTTACTTCATTACCTTTATTAAGAAAAGATTTTATTTTAGATCCTATCCAGATTGAAGAAGCAAAAGCTTTTGGAGCAGATATAGTGCTTTTAATCAGCTCTATTCTTGAAAAAAAGGACCTTGCTGAACTTATTAAATATACAAAAAAACTCGGTCTTTCAGCTCTGGTAGAAGTGCACACAGAAGAAGACCTGGAAAAGGCTCTTGGCTCTGGGGCAGAAATAATAGGGATAAATAACAGAAATTTAAGCACCTTACAAATAAACATAAATCAGGCATTAAAATTGTTTCCTTTAATACCTAAGGAGATTCCGGTAATTGCAGAAAGTGGGTATAATAATGCTGAGGAGCTCAGGGAGATAAAAAAACAAGGGTTTAAAGGAGTGCTTATAGGCACTTCTTTAGTAAAAAGTAAAGATCCAGAGAAAAAACTAAAGGAATTTGTGGAGGGGATAAATGGAGTGCAGGCTTAATTTTGAAAAAGGGCAGGGGCTTATTCCAGCTATTATTCAGGATTACCAAACAGGTAAGGTTTTAATGCTTGGATTTATGAATGAGGAAGCCTGGAAAAAGACCTTGGAAACAGGGCTTGCTCATTTTTATAGCAGAACAAGAAACAAAATCTGGTTGAAGGGAGAAACTTCCAAGCATTATTTAGTGGTAAAAGAGATTTTTGTAGATTGTGATGAGGATACAGTGCTTCTTAAAGTTGAACCAAAGGGACCAGTGTGTCATAAAGGATATATGAGCTGTTTTTATAGAAAGCTTGAAGCAGATGGTTTAAAAACTGTGGAAGAAAAATTATATAATCCGGAGGAGGTGTATGGAAAAAAAGCTTAAATTTGGTATTCCCAAGGGAAGTTTAGAAAAATCTACTATTGAGTTATTTGAAAAGGCAGGATGGACTATAGAGGTTCATCATAGAAACTATTTTCCTGAGGTAGATGATAATGAACTGGAAATGGTAATTTGCAGACCACAGGAAATGAGCAGATATGTAGAGGCAGGAATATTAGATGCAGGAATTACAGGTAAGGACTGGATTTTGGAAAATGAATCCAAGGTGGTGGTAGTAGAGGATTTGATTTATTCCAAGGTTAGTAAAAGGCCGGCAAGGTGGGTTCTTGCAGTAAAGGAAGGTTCAGGAATAGAAAAGCTTGAGGACCTTAAGAATAAGAAAATTAGCACAGAGCTGGTAAATTTTACTAAAAGATTTTTTGCTGAGAGAGGAATTCCTGTAGAGGTAAGTTATTCCTGGGGAGCAACTGAAGCAAAGGTGGTGCAGGGGTTATGTGATGCTATTGTAGAGGTCACTGAGACAGGCACAACCATAAGAGCTCATGGTTTAAAAATTATATATGAACTTCTGGTTACTTATCCTCAGCTTATAGCTAATGAAAATGCCTGGCAGGATGAATGGAAGAGAAAAAAGATTCAGCAGATTGCTACTCTTTTAAAAGGGGCTCTTAATGCTCATAAAAAAGTGGGATTAAAAATGAATGTTCCAGAAGAAAATCTGGATAAAGTGATAAATATTCTTCCAAGTATTACAGCTCCTACTATCTCTAAGCTTTACAATAAAAACTGGTATGCTCTGGAAGTAGTGGTATCTGAAAAAGAGGTTAGAGATCTTGTGCCCAAGCTTTTAGAACTTGGTGCAGAGGGAATAATAGAGTATACTTTGAATAAAGTAATTTAGAAAGGAGTTTTTTATGCAACGATTACCTTTATCTTATATTCAACCCGGAATGATTACTGCTGAAGAGGTAATAGATCCAAATGGAAGAGTGCTTTGCGGAAAAGATGTAGAATTAACAGAAGAACATATAACAAAATTTTCTGAATTTGGGGTAAGTTTTGTAACAGTAAAAGGCTATCCTGTAAGACTTCCCTGGGAAAAAACCTTGGAGGAAGAATTGGAAGATTTAGAAAAACGATTTGAAGGAATTAAGGATGAAAACTTGTTAAGAATAAAAGAAGTTCTTATAGAGTTTTTAAAAGAAAATCATAGATCTGAGTAGAAAGGAGATTTAAAAAATGGATCCCTCTGAGAAGAAAAAAGAAATTCGTAGAAAATTAAGAAAACTGGAAGGTCTTCCTACCCTTCCTCCTATTCTTCAGAAACTCAATGTAATGATAGAGGATGAGAGAGTTTCTATTCATCAAATAGCAGAGCTAATTGAAAAGGATCAAGTGATAACAAGCAAGGTTTTAAGATTGGCTAATTCAGCTTTTTATGGATTTCCAAAAAAAGTAAGCACTGTTCAGAATGCTCTTATGCTTCTTGGAATAAATGTGATAAAGATTTTAATTACAACTTCTTCTATTTTTGAAATTCTTCATAAAGAAGATGTAGGGTTATGGGAACATTCTATCGGGGTAGCTGCCTGCACTAAAATTATTGCAGAACGAGTGGAACTTAAAGAACCTCAGGAAATTGCTACAGCAGGTCTTTTGCATGATCTTGGAAGAGTTATCCAAAAAGTAGCTTTTAAAGAGGAGTATAAAAAAATTTTAGAAATGGTAAAAAAAGGAAAAAATCATTTAGATGCTGAAAGAGAAATTCTGGGAATAGATCATGGAGAAATTGGAGCTTATTTAATGAGACAGTGGAATTTACCAGATAGACTTATAGAGGCGGTAGATGCTCATCATGAACTTAAAAAAGCCAAAAAATTTAAAAAAGAAGCAGCAGCTATACATTTAGCAGATGTGCTAATACACGCCAGAGGTTATGGAGAAACAATCTTAAAAAAAATGCCTCCTCTGGATGAAAAAAGTTTAAAACTTTTAAAACTTGATTTTTCAGATATAAAAGAAATATTTACAATTTTAGAGCCAAGACTTTATGAGCTTAAATTTTTTACAGAAGAACTTATAAGAGAAGCTGCGGAATAAGATATGAAGACTTTTTCTGAAATTATTTATGTATTTTTAAAAAGAAATAAGTTTTTTGCTAACTGGAAAAAAATTCTGCTTGAGCATCTTGGAAAAAAATATAAATTTTACTTTTTTTACAATAGTAAAAAATTCCTGGAAAAAATACTTTTTCAACCTCCATCCATGATTATTTATTATTATCCCAAAGATCCAAAAGCTTTTGAAAATTTAGTGTCTATAAAAAAAGAATTTAACCTCAGAATAATTCCTTTACTTTTGATGGTAGATTCTTTAGATTTTGAGTTTCTTCTTGCTAAGGCTGATATAGTGGATGATTTTATTATTACAAGCGAAGGCACAGCTGAGACAATTTTAAGAATAGAATATGCTTTTAAAAGATTGGATAGGGTAGCGGATAATAATCCTTTGACAGGTCTTCCTGGGAATACTTCTATTGCTAAAACTATTAAAAGGGTTATTTATAGTAAGAAACCTTATGCTGTAGCTTATGTAGATTTGGACAATTTTAAGAGCTATAATGATACTTATGGATTTTCTAAAGGAGACGAAATGATAAAAAATTTGGCACGAATTATTTTAAATTCAGTAGTAGAGTTTTCTCCAGAGGATTATTTTGTAGGACATATAGGAGGAGATGATTTTGTATTTATTGTGCCTTTAGACAGAATGGAAAAAATTTGCCAGGAGATTATTAAAAGATTTGACTCTACAGTCCCCTATTTTGTAGGCTCTAAGGATTTAGATCAAGGCTATTTTATGTGTAAAAATAGACAAGGAAAAATGTGTAAAATTCCTCTTCCTTCGGTTTCTATAGCAGTTGTGCCAGTTTATGAGAATAAATTTAACCATATTGGAGAAGTTACAGAAAGGGCAGCAGAAGTTAAAAGTGTGGTAAAGAAAATGAAAGGAAGTAATTATTTTATAGATAGAAGAGCCTAAGTTTAAAATCTGGTATAACTTTTTCTTAGATTTAAAAATTTTTGAATTTCTATTGTTTTTTTATTTTTTTCCTTTAGCAAATTTTCTATATAATCAACAAGATTAAGAAGAGGTTGAACTTCCTCAGGATTTAAATTTTCTTTATATTTATTCCACTGATTATTAATTTTCTCATATATTTGAAGCGCCTGTTCTAAATTATTTTGCTTAATAGCAAGTTGCACTTTTATTAGGTCTTCTTTGAGGTTGTATTCTGACATTTTATATCTTCCCAAGCTTTTTTAAGATTCTCCAAAACATCAATACTTTTTAAAATTATTTCAGTATTATTTTCTAAATTAGCCCTAATAAGTTCATTAATAAGAACTTCATAAATCTCATTTAAATTTTTAGCAATTTCCTTACCTTTTTCAAAATTAAGACAGCTTTGTAAGTAAGCCAAAATTTCTGTTGCCTTTTCTATATTCTCTGCTTTCTTTTTAACATTTTCAGCGTCATTCAAGCCATTTTCTATGGTTTTATGAGAAATTTTTAAACAGGAAATAGCTTTATTATAAAGCATAATTATTAAATCTAAAGGATCTGCATTTTTTACCTGATTTTCTATATAATTGTTCACAGGGTTAAACATTGCTTTAACCTCCTTGTTATTTATTTTTTAACAGCTTCTGAAAGTGGAATAGCAAAATTTTTTAATCTTTCTTTTAACTGGTCATTTTGATACATGAGTGCTTCAATTTTGGCAAATTCAAGTCTTAACTTTTCTTCCTCCTTAGAAAGTGCTTCTTGCGTTTTTTTTATCTCTTCGTCTAAGTAATCTATTTGATTATCCTGCGTGTTTTTATAAACTTCAAAACTATCCACTAACTGTTCAAGGGCAGAAGAGAAATTTTCTTTTATATTTTTAAGAGCTTCTTTTACCTCCTCGGTATTACTTTCAGCTAAACTTTGTAAAGTAGAACTATCTACAGAATATTTTCCTTCATCATCTATGTTAATTACTCCTAACTTAATAAGAGGCTGCATAAGAGTAAAAAACTGACTTTTTATTTGAGTAATCATTGCATTTCCCTGAAAAAGAGCGCCTTTTTCAGTATTAGAATTTACTAAATCTATTACCTGATTAATCTTCTCAAGAAAATCTTCTACTGTAGAAGAGACTCCAGAATAATCATCTTCTATTGTTAAAGATGTTTCTCCTGTTTGAGAAACGGTAATATTAAGCCCTGAAATTACATTTTCAAAAGTATTTGTAGGACTAATAGTTTCATCTGTGCTATCTCCTATTTGAATTTTAGCATTTTGAGCGTTTTGTATAGTTTCTAAACTTCCAAGCTCAGAAGGAAGAGTATCAACTTCAATCACTGCAGTGGTATCTGAAGTTTCTTTTGTAGAAGCACCAGCGTCTTTTTCACTTAACATAAGTTTGTAATAAGTTCCATCGTAATAAATAGAAGCCTCAACTTTGTCTTGAGAAGAATTTATAGTATCTACAAGATCCTCAAGAGTTCCTCCGCTAAAATTAATAGTAAAAGTTTCATAATCTGAATCAGAAGTCCAGTATTTTAAAGTAAAGGTCTGAGCACTAATGGTATCTTCTAAATCACTAACTCCGCTTGTAGATACTCTTATTTCTGTTTGAGGAAGTTGAAGCACATTTATTTTAAGACTTACATTAGGAGTCTCACTACTTGCAGAAGCAGAAAGAATTGAGGTATCTTCTACATCTACTTTTTTTCCTGTGAAAATGGAATCTATATCCCAGCCTTCTATATTACTTTGAGCCTCTTTTAAAGCTCCCAGTAAGTTACTTATAGAACTTGCTTTTGCTTGTAAAGTAGCTTTTTGAGTTTGGAGTTTCTGTATATCTTGAAGTTTTGGTTGCAAAAGTCCTTGAACCATAGAATCTATATCTAAAGTTCCTGTTACATTACTTAAATGCATATCAGCCATAAGGTTTACACCTCCTTTTTAAATAAAAGACCTTTTAAATCCTCACCCTTAACCTGCTCTGATTCCAGAAGCTTATAAAGATTTTTTAAGAACTTTAATACCTCTTCCCAGGGAACCTGACGAATAACTTCCTTGGTTTCTTTATCAATTATTTTAAACACTGGAATATCTAAATCCCTATCTATTTCCACTTTTAATTCTTTTTCAAAAGGATCCAGTTTTTTATTTAGCTTTTCTAAAAATTCATTTAAATTTTTCGGAAGTTTTTTAAGTTTTCTTAATTCTTCAAGTTCTTTCTGTGGATTGGCAGGATTGGGAGAGATTTCAGAAGTAAAGGAAGAATTGCCACTTTGTCCACCTTTATTTACATTTCCCTCTTTAACTTTTTGACTATATCCACTTACCTGAATCCCAGAATTTAAAATTTCAACTTTTTTTATCTCCATGGGAATTATCCCTGGTGTCCTCTTTTTTTTCTCACTTTATATTATCGGATAAATTTTAAAAAACTTAAGGGGTAATTTTAAAAATTTTTTAAAAATTTTTTATCCAAATTTTGTGCATTGGAAGTATAAAAACAGGCTTTACAAGAGCTAAAAATAACTTTAAAATAAAATTAATTTTTTAGAAATTTCAAGAAAGGGGATTTTGTTATGAAGGTAAGACATTTTATTAGGGTCTGGGATCTCAGTAAAGACGAGGCTATAAAGATTATAGAAAGAGCTCTTGAATTGAAGAAGACCAAAAAATGGGAAAGGAAGTTTGCAGGAAAAATTCTTGGGCTTATATTTGAAAAACCCTCAACAAGAACCAGAATTTCCTTTGAATCTGCTATGATAAACTGGGGAGGAAGCACTATCTTCCTTTCTTCCAAAGATTTACAACTTAGCAGAGGAGAACCTATAAAAGATACTGCCAGGGTTCTTTCAAGCTATATTCATACTGTTGTTTTAAGAACTTATAGCCAAGAAACTATAGAGGAATTTGCAAAATACGCTTCAATTCCAGTAATAAATGGGCTTTCTGATAAATTCCATCCCTGTCAAGCCCTTTCAGATGTGATGACAGTAATAGAAAAAGGAAAGGATCTTTATAAGTCCAAAATTGTATGGATAGGAGATGGAAATAATGTAGCTCAATCCTGGATAGAAACTGCAGCTTTATTAGGTTTTAAGTTTATCTTGGCATGTCCTCCTGGTTTTGAACCTGATGAAAATTTACTTAAAGAAGCCAAGGAAAAGTATAATGCCGAGATAGAGGTTTTGCATGATCCACTGGAAGCAGTAAAAGATGCAGATGTAATTAACACAGATGTATGGGTTAGTATGGGGCAGGAAAAGGAAAGTGAGCAAAGACAAAAAGTTTTTCAACCTTTTCAGGTAAATAAAGAACTTTTAAAGCAAGCAAATTCCGATGCAATAGTTCTCCACTGCCTACCTGCTCACAGGGGAGAGGAGATTACAGAAGAAGTGCTTGAAGGACCACACTCTGTAGTTTGGGATCAAGCTGAAAATAAAATGTGGTTGCACATGGCTTTGCTTGAATTTTTGCTGGAACAATCTTAATAACTGATTTTTTTTAAATGCCATTTTTAGAAGTAAAAGATCTCGTTTTAGGGCTTAAAACTAAAAAAATCCCGTTAGTAGATAAGGTATCCTTTTCTTTGGAAAAAGGGGAAATCCTTGGAATACTTGGAGAGAGCGGATGTGGTAAATCCCTTACAGGTTTTGCTCTTTTAAGACTTTTTCCTCCAGGGATTATCCACTATTCAGGAGAGGTTTATCTTGGAAGTATTGCTCTTTATACCCTTACAGAGGAAGAACTTCGCAAAATTAGAGGTAAAAAAATAGCTATAATACTGCAGGATCCTTTAAGTTCTTTAAATCCTGTGCTTACCATAGGAGATCAAATAGAGGAAGTGCTAAAAGTTCATTTTTCTCTTGGTAAAAAGGAAAGAAAAGAGAGGGTATATCGTTTGATGGAAGAAGTGGGAATACCTGATCCAGAGCTTAGAGCAAGGAGCTATCCTCATCAGCTTTCAGGAGGTTTAAGACAAAGGGCTATGATTGCTATGGCACTTGCAGGAGAACCAGAAGTATTGGTAGCTGATGAACCCACTACAGCACTTGACTTAACCCTCCAAATTCAGATTTTAGAACTTTTAAAGGAGCTTAATGAGAAAAAGAAACTTACCATAGTATTTATTTCGCATGATCTTGGAGTTATAAGATGGATTGCAGATAAAGTAGCTGTATTTTATGCAGGAGAGATCGTAGAAATGGCTCCTACAAAAAAACTTTTTACTAATCCTCTTCATCCCTATACCCAAGCTTTAATAAGCTCTTATCCCAAGGAAGGAAGAATAAAAAAGATTTTAAAAGGACAACCAGTAAATTTGATTAACAAACCTGCTGGATGTAGGTATTTTGAAAGATGTGATAATGCTTGCAAAGAAGGGCAAAAGCTTCATCCTGAGATGATAAAGGTTAGTGAAGACCATTGGGTAAGGTGCTTTAGATATGAAAGAGACTCCTCTGGTAGAAGTTAGAAATGTATGGAAAAGTTACGAAATAAGAAGATTTTGGTATAAAACCCAGAAGTTTTATGCTCTTTTGGATATAAGCTTAAAAATTCCCAAGGGCACAGTAGTTGGAGTTTTAGGGGAAAGTGGTTGTGGAAAAACCACCCTTGCAAAAATCATTCTGGATTTGGAAAAACCAGATAAAGGAGAGGTTCTGTGGGCTGGAAAGAGTTTAACAAATATGGATAAAAAGGAGTATAGAAAGTTCAGAGCAAAGATCCAGGCTGTATTCCAGGATCCTTATTCTTCTCTAAATCCACGCTATAAGATAAAAGAGATTTTGCTTGAGCCTTATTTTATCTGTGTTGAGAAGAATAAAAAAAGAGGTTTGGAAAAGGCAAAAGCTTTGTTAAATCAGGTAGGGCTTGATGAGGAGGTGCTTGAGAAATATCCTCATGCTTTAAGCGGAGGACAAAGGCAAAGGGTTGCTCTGGCAAGAGCCTTAATGGTTTCTCCAGATTTAATTGTTCTTGATGAACCAACTTCTGCCCTTGATATGACTATCCAGGCACAGATTCTTACCCTTCTCAAAGAGTTTAAGGAAAATTTAGGATTGAGCTATTTTCTTATCAGTCATTCACTTCCAGTTATTTACTATCTTGCAGACTGGATTGTAGTTATGTATCTGGGAAAAATAGTAGAAATCTGTAAAAAAAGCTATTTTAAAACAGCAATACATCATCCCTATACCTTGATGCTTTTAAAAGCTAATCCTGATCCTTTTTCAGAAAAACCACCTTTTAGTCAAAAAATAAAAGGAGAAGTAGGAAGCAGTATTTTCAGACCAGAAGGCTGTGTATTTTTTCCTCGGTGTGAAGAAAGAGAAGACATATGTTTGAAGAAAGCTCCAGAGCTTAGAAAAATCAGCGATTCACAGTTTATAGCCTGTTTTAAGCGATAAAACAATCTTTTTTAACTTCTTCATTTAAAGTGAAAAAAGCGAAATAAAGAAAAAAAGAGAAAATTAAAGAAAAAAATAAAAAAACAAAGCTTTTAAAAATTATTCCCTCATTTGGTTTAAAATAAAGAGGATTTTAACATAGGAATAATGAGTAATTCAAATATCTAAAATTTTAACCCTTTGATTTATTGAAAAAAATAAAAACCAAAGCAGGATTTAAAAACTTCTTTTAACTTCCTTTTTTCAAATTTGCATTAAAAAGTTTTTTTGGTATCCTTAATTATATAAAGCTTCACCCTTTTTGAACTTGGCTTATTTTCCCTTTCTTTTTTACAGGGTGAGAGTTATGAGTGGGGGGAGTATGCGTATTAGCTGGGAGAGAATTAGAGATAGGATAAAGGAGCTTTTGCCTGAAGCTATATTTAAGGTATGGTTTAGTTCTTTAAAAGGAGAAATTTTTGATGGAAAACTAATAATTGAAGTTCCAAATGAGTTTACCAAAAATTGGATAAAAGAAAATTATCAAGATCTGCTTAACAAAGTTTTAAAAGAAGCTGGTTTAAGGGAGCTGGAGTTTGTAGTAAAGGAGATTCCTAAGGCTGATCAGCTTATAATTCCTTACAATCCTGTGGATATTATAGGAAGAAGGCTTAGCCCTAAATACACTTTTGAGGATTTTGTAGTAGGAAAGTGTAACGAATTAGCTTATAATGTGTGCTATCAGGTAGCAGAGGAGCGTCCTAAGGGATATCTTATTTATCTCTATGGAAACTTTGGTTTAGGTAAAACTCATCTTACCCAGGCTGTGGGAAATGGGCTTTTTAAAAAGGGTTTTAATAAGGTGTATTATCTTACAGCTCAGGACTTTCTCAATTATATGATAAAATATCTTCGCTCTGGTATGATTGAAAGCTTTAAAGAAAAATTTAAAGAGCATTGTGAAGTGCTTCTTCTTGAAGGAATTCACTTTTTTGAAGGAAAGGAATACACACAGAATGAGCTTGCCTTTCTTTTGGATTATCTTCTTGACCAGGGAAAAACTATTATTTTTACTTCTATAAGGCTTCCTCAGGAATTACCCAGAATGGACAGTAGTTTAAAATCCAGACTAAATTCAGCTCTTATAATTCGGCTCAATGCTCCTGATTTTGCCACAAGAAAAAAGATCATCAGATACAAAGCTAAAAAAATGGGATATAATTTTCCGTATGAAGTAACAGAATATCTTGCTCGTCAGTTAAGAGGAGATGTAAGGCAACTTGAGAGTGCAGTGCTTGGTTTAATTGCAAGAGCTTCTCTTCTTAAAGAACCAGTTTCCTTAGCCCTTGCTAAAGAACTGGTAAACGAGCTTGGAATCCAGGAAGAAAAAGACCAGGTGGAATTAATTATTGATACCACCTGCAGGTTTTTTGGAGTAGCAAGGGAAGACTTCTTTTCTTCTTCCAGAAGAAAGGAACTTACTATTTCTCGCCAGGTAGCTATGTATCTTTTAAGAAATCTTTTTAGGAAACCACTTAAAGAAATATCTCATATTTTCAAAAAACAGCATTCAACCATTATTTACAATTTAAAAGCTCTGGAACAGAAGTTGCAAAAAGATGTAAACTTAAAACTTAAAGTGGATTATCTTATAAAGGAAATTTCAGCAGAGTTATCGGATAAAAATTATAGCATAAAAGAGCATACCTTTGATGAAATCAAAACCCATACCTCCTAAATTTCTAAAAGCCCTGGAATCTCTTTTGGGAAAAGAACGCTTCCTTACAGAGGAAGCTGATCTTTTAGCCTATTCTTATGATTCTTCAGCTTTAGTAAGGGTTCCCTCTGCTGTTGCTTTTCCTGAAAAAAAAGAAGAAGTGGTGGAGATTTTAAGACTGGCTAAGGAATATAAAGTTCCTATTATTTCCCGTGGAGCAGGCACTTCAACCACAGGAAGTTGTCTTGCCCATAATGGCGGAGTGATTCTTAGCTTTAGCAGGATGAATAGGATTTTAGAGCTTAATGAGGAGGAGAGAATTGTTAGGGTTGAACCAGGGGTTTTAAATGGGGAGCTAAAGGCATATTTAAAAAAGTATGGTCTTTTTTATCCCCCTGATCCTGCAAGTTATGCTTATTCTACGATAGGAGGGAATGTTGCAACAGGAGCTGGAGGTCCAAAAGGTTTGAAATACGGCACTACAAAAGATTATGTGCTATCCTTAGAAGTGGTTTTACCAGGAGGAGAGGTTTTAAAAACCGCCCCCTGCACTCTAAAGGCTGTGGTTCCATACAATATAACTCCTTTGTTTGTAGGTTCAGAAGGGACTTTAGGAGTTTTTACAGAAATTGTTTTAAAGGTTATCCCTCTGCCAGAAAAGAGAATTCTTTTTCTTTCTGCTCATAAAGAAGAAACAGAGCCTCTTAAAATTATTTCCGAGCTTTTAAAGAAAAAGGTTACTCCTGCCTGTGCAGAGTTTGTTGATAAAACCACTTTTAAAGCACTTTTAAACTCCAAGCAGGCAGAGTTAATAAGCTCCTTTTCTGAGTTTGAGGCTTTGCTATTTTTAGAGCTTGATGGAAGTCCTGAAGCTGTGGAAAAGGAAAAAAAGAAAGTAGAAGATTTATTTTTGGATTTGGGTTTGAAATTTTTAAAGGCAGAAAAAGAGGAAGATATAGAGAAACTTTGGGATATAAGAAGGGCTATTTCTCCTTCAGTAAGGGTTCTGGGAGAGAGGAAAATATCCGATGATATAGTGGTTCCAAGAAGATTTATGAGAGATTTTCTGCTCAAAGTAAGAGAGATAGAAAAGGGGAGGGGATTAAATATTTGCTGTTTTGGACATGCTGGTGATGGAAACTTTCATGTAAACATACTTTTTAATCGGGAAAAAGAAGAAGTAGCCTTAAAGGCAAGAGAAGAAATTATAAAAGCTGTTCTTTCTTT
>CAZQIW010000025.1:0-15300 GCA_964593845.1 uncultured Thermodesulfatator sp.
CTCTATAAAACCTATAGATTTTTTTCTGTTATAGCTACTTATTTCTTCAAGCACATTAACTACTGTTTGAAGAAAATCTTCTTTATTTAACAAGTTTATTCGCTTCTTAGCAAGAACAAAATCTCCTATTACCAGCTTAAAAGATTTTAACTTTTTTAAAAACTCCTCTTTTATTGGAATAGGTTCTTTTGAGTTTAAAAGTAACTTAAATAACCTTATTATTTCCTCAGGTTTAAGGTATCCAAATTTTACTTTTAAATCAAACCATTTTAGAATTGAAATATTTTCAAAATTAATATCTTCACGGATGCAAATAACTGCAAAACATTTTGCGTTTTTTAAAACTTCTTCTAATAAAAGAAGTTCTACCTCTGATTCCTTTTTTTCTAAAATTTCAATTCCTTTTAAAATTACGATTAAATCTTCTTCTTTAAACAATTTTTCCAAAACATTGGAAAGTTTTTCTGAGCAAAGATTTACAACTATTGATTCTTTTTCAAGCTCTTTTGCTAAATGCTCTGCCAGAGTGGTCTTTCCAGATCCTTTAGGTCCATAAAAAAGAAGTTTTAGATTTTTATTTTTACTTAAACTTTCAAGTAAAACTTTTCTTTCAGGTTCTGTGTGTGGAATATCTGAAATATAAGGAAAATCTGAATTTTCAAAATTGGTAATATTAAGTAAAGGAAATCCAAGAGCTTCCAGAGTTCCGTTTATTAATTTTATTAAAACTTTTTCAGGTTTTAGAGTATTTTGAAAAACTAAATTATTAGTTCGTAAAGGTTTTTGGGGTAAACTTTCCAATATCTGGGCGGCTTTTTGAATAAGAGCAGGAGTTAAATACTGATAATCAGAAAGTTTACTTAAAACTTCTTCAGAAAAATTCAGAGATTTGAAGTAATGATTTAAAATATCATATCTTACTTTTCTTGGAGGATAATCTACTTTAAAAATAAGGCTAAATCGCCTTATATAAGCTGGGTCAATTCCTTCAATAGAGTTACTTATCCAGATTGTTGGAATAGGATTTTCTTCAAGAATACGATTTAAAATGTATTTATTAATAGAAACATCTGAACTTTTGGAAAGAAGTGAAAGACTTCGCATTTCAGATTTTAAAATATCGTCTGCCTCATCAAAAAGAACAAGAACATTTTTTCTTTTTCTAAAAAGTTTATAAGCTAAGTTTAATATAGAAATTCTTTCTATTTCTGATCTAAATTCTTTTGTTTTCTTGATCATGCTTACCTCATAAAGCTCCACTCCTAAGGTTTTAGCTATTACTTTGGCAAATTCAGTTTTCCCAACACCAGGAGGACCATAAATAAAAACATTTACACCTTTTATTTTTTCTTTTAGAGCTTTTTTTAAAAAGTGTATAAGTATAGGAACTTCCCTTAGGTATGTAAAATTTGAAATGTTTAAAAGGGAGTGAGATACTTTTTTAACAAAATATGTAAAAATTTCATCGGGGTCTTTAAAGGAAGCAAATAGGAGATCTGGTAACTCATCAAGTATTCTAATAGGAACTTCTGAAATAGGGGCAAGACTAAAACCTCTATCTATTTGAACAAGTCCTGTACTAATAAGAGAGCTTTCTGGAGAAAATATCTTCTTAATTTTTATTTTAGGAATTTTTAAAATAATGGAGAGTAACCTTATAAAACTATAAATAGTTGAATCAGAAAGAACACTTTGAACGATCTTTGAAAGCTCAGGATGAATATCTACAATTGCTAAAAAAGCTATACAATGTTTTTCCTCTTTGTTAAAGCCTAAGGACTTACAGAGATGATTAAGATTTCTTAAAAATGTAGGATCTATATTCCAGGCTTCTTTTTCAATAAACTCATATTTGGTATTTACAATTTTTATGATTTTGTTTTTTATTTCATCTGGACTAATAATGTAATCTCTTTTTACTTTTTGTCTGTAACCTCCGTAAATAGGTTCAAATACATCTTCTATGATTTCATAATCATCAATTTCTTCAAATTTTTGAGAAAATATTTTAGCTATTGGATTAAAAGTTTTATCTACTACCTTTGGTTCCTGTTTTATTAAATTAGCAATCCAATAGATAATTAAATTATCACAACTTATTTCCATGCTCTTCTCTTTTATGTGTTTATAATTTAAAATTATTATACTACTGGAAAAGTTCTTTTCAGTTTTTTTGATAAAAAATTTTTTAATTTTTTTAACATAACAATATTGGTGCTGTGGGATAAAATTTTAAAAATTATTTAAAACCTGTCCCGCTCATCAAGGACAGGTTTTATCTTTAGCCCAATTCAATAAATTCCTTCTTAATCTTATTTAATTCCTATTCCCCTAATCAAATTAAATCTTTACATACCCTTAATCTCCCTTATTTCCCTGGTGAAATTGACAAACTTAAAGATCATCTTTATCAAAAAGTGGAACTCAAAAATAAAAACTTTCCATAAAATACATTTGCTATTTTTATTGATGCTTATCGGTGTTAAATCAAAAATGTTTTATGTATGAAGTTTGAAAATACTATTCAATAGTCACTCACTTGTAAAATCTTGAAAACTGTTTACACTTTAAAAAAGACTTTTTCTAAAAAGGAACTTTGTATGCTTCCTATTTTACCACTTGACACCTCAGACTTTAAGGGCATAAGAGAAGAAGGAAAGGTTTATGTGGATAAAACTCCCTGGATTTACAAAATGATTACTCAGGGAAAGTGCTATTTTCTTTCCCGTCCAAGGAGATTTGGGAAGTCTTTAACTGTTAGCACTCTCTGGGAGCTTTTTAGTGGAAATAAGGAGCTTTTTAAAGGTTTGTGGATATATGATAAGTGGGATTTTAAACCTCATCCAGTGATTGTGTTTGATTTTAATTCCATATCTCATACAACTCCAGAAGAGCTTAATAAAAGTTTAATGTTACACATTAGGTTTCAAGCAGAGCACTATGGAATAACCCTTTCAGATACTTTAGAACCCCCAAAAGATGCACTGGAATACCTAATAAGTGCTCTTTACAAAAAATACAAAACAGGTGTTGTAGTTCTTGTTGACGAATATGATAAACCCATTCTTGACCACTTGGGAGAAGGAGAAGATGCCCTACAAATAGCGTATGACAACAGAAAAATCCTAAAAAGCTTTTTTGGGGTCTTAAAAGGTGCTGGCACGGTAAAAGAACTTTGTTTTGTTTTTGTTACAGGTATTTCCATGTTCACCAAAGTTTCTATGTTTTCAGAGTGGAACAACCTCATCAACATCACTTTTGACGAAGAATATGCAGATTTCCTTGGTTACACTGAAGAAGAAATCCAAAAATACTTCAAGTTCCATATTGAAGCCTTTTGTAAAAAGAACAACCTGACTTCTGTTGAAGAAAGCCTAAAAATTTTTCGCTTCTGGTATAACGGCTACAGATTTAGCCCCTACCGAGATGTTCGCGTTTATAATCCTATCTCCGTAATGACCGCCCTTGCCAAAGGGAGACTTGGAAACTACTGGTTTGAAACAGGGACGCCCACATTCCTTGTAAAACTCCTCAAAAACAAACTCCATACTCTACCAGACCTTGAAAACTTAAGCGTTGACCTTGAAATGTTTAAAGCCTTTGACCTTGAAAATCTTCCTGTTGAAGCAATTCTTTACCAGGCAGGTTATCTCACTATAAAAGATGTTGATGAGCTGTGCTGGAGTGAGGTAATACTAAGTTATCCAAATGAAGAAGTAAGAAAGAGCTTTTGCAGGGTTTTATTCTGGCAGGGGTTTGAAGTTCCGCTCTCACAAAAGTCAGTAGCTACTCAACTTGGAAAAGCTCTTCAAAATAAAGATTTTGTAAAAATAAAAGAACTCCTAAACGAAATTCTTACAGAGATTCCTTACACACTTTTTGCAAAAGCAGACGAAAGACTTTTTCATGTAATCTTTTACTTAGCCCTAAACATTCTTGGTTATCATGTGGAAGCAGAACTCCTCACCCACAAAGGAAGGCTTGACATGCTTGTAAAGTTTCCAGATAAAATTTTTATTTTTGAGTTCAAAGCGGGTATTCCCGCAGAAAAAGCCATAGCCCAGATTAAAGAAAAAGGTTATCACGAGAAATTTCTCAAAGAAGGAAAACCTATTTATCTTTTTGGAATAAGTTTTAACCCAGAGGAAAGAAAAGTAAAAGAAGTTAAGTGGGAAAGGGTGGCATAACAAAATATGTAATAATGTTAAAAAAGTTAAAAAAGGAGGGCTTTAATGAAAGCTGTTAAAAAAGAAAGAAAAACTTTGGAGACTGAAATAAAAATTCAATTAGATCCAGTGGGTGAGTTTATAGAAAAGAGTGTAATAAATACAGAGATAGGTTTTTTAAATCACATGCTGGAGCTTTTTGCCTATCACTCAGGGATAAAAATTCAAATAGAGGCAAGAGGAGATTTAGAGGTAGATTTTCATCATACAGTGGAAGATATAGGAATTGTTTTAGGAGAGGCTTTAGATGAGGCACTTGGAGAAAGAAAAGGAATTTCCCGCTATGGTGAAGCTACTATTCCTATGGAAGATGCCTTAACCCAGGTGGTTATAGATTTAGCCAGAAGACCCTATTTTTATTATGAAGTAAAGTTTCCTACAGAAAAAATAGGAAATTTTGATACAGAACTCATAGAGGAATTCTTAAAAGCTTTAGCTATAAATGGAAAATTTACTCTGCATGTAAGAAATTTTTATGGCAGAAATTCTCATCATATAGCAGAAAGCATATTCAAAGCCTTAGCCTACGCTTTAAAAAGAGCACTTCAACCTGTAACTACAGATATTCTTTCAACAAAGGGGGTTCTTTAAAAATGTCTCGGATAAAAATAGCTGAGGAAAGATTTTTAAATGGTTTTAATTGTGCACAGGCTATTTTTACCACTTATAGTGAAGAATTAGGTTTGACAAAAGAAGTAGCCTCTAAAATTGCCTGTGCTTTTGGTGGAGGGCTTGCAAGCTCAGGCTATGTATGTGGAGCAGTAAGTGGAGCTTTAATGGTAATTGGGTTGAAATACGCAAGCCCAGATGCAAAAGAAAAAGAATCCAGAAAAATAGTTTATGCTAAAGCAAGAGAGTTTATAAAAAAATTTATAGAAAGAAATGGTTCTATTATTTGTAAAGAACTTCTAAATTGCGATATATCCACTCCAGAGGGAAGAAAATTTGCAGAAGAAAAAAAGTTGTTTAAAAAGGTATGCCCTAAGTTTATAAAAGATGCTGCTCAAATCCTTGAGGAACTCTTAAAATAATTTTACACCCTTTTCTTTAAGAAAGTTTTTCCATTTTTGAGGTAAAAAATCTGAAGAAATTTTTAAAGTATATCTTATTATAGGATAGGTTAAGGCTTTATTAAGAGTTTTTTGAAAAGGGGGATAGGGAATAATTAGTAACAGATATAAAAGAGTAATAAACAAAGAGGCTTTAATAAAGCCAAGAATTCCTCCCAAAAAGTAATCTGCTATACTGAGATGCATTTTTCCAAGAATAGTAACAAGGATAAATCCCAGAAGAATAAAGCTAAGATAAATCAGAATAAAAGCGAAAATAAAACTTAGAATAGGTAAAATCTTGGGATTGTTGGTGAGAAACTTTGCCACATAAGGAGTTATTTTTATGGAAAGCCATCCAGAATAAAGAAAAGCCACGATCATCCCTATAAAAGAACAGATGGTTTTTATAAAGCCTGATAAAAAACCTCTTATTACAAAATAGGCTATAATTCCCAGAGCAAGATAATCAAACCAAATCATCTTTTTACTCTAAATACCAGAAAGTTTCTGTTCTGGAATCTTTTAAAACCACTCCCAGTTTTTGCAATTCATCTCTAAGCTTATCTGCTACCTCAAAATTTTTTTCTTTTCTTGCTTTTTCTCTTTCCTTTACAAGCTTTTCTACTTCTTCTACACTTTTTCCAAGCTCTTTAAGTTTTTTTGCTCTCTCACTCTGCCAGAACTCTAAAGGATCACAATTCCCAATGCCTAAGATTTTCCCAGCAGTATTTTTTATACCCTGTTCTATTTTTTCCAACAATACTGCTTCTTCAGTTGTCATATTAGGGGTAGTAGTGATGAATTTATAAAGCTCATTTTGTATAGTAAAAAGATGTCCAAGAGCCAAAGCAGTATTCAAATCGTCTAAAAGGGCTTGAATAAATTTTTCTTCAAAATCAAGCCAAAGTTTTTCCAATTTTCTGGCTTTTTTTGAAAGCAAACCTTCTTTTAAAGGTTTAACTTTTTTAAGCCAGTATAAAGTTTCGTAAAAATGATAAATAGCTTTTTCCATATTTTTTATATTGGTCTCTGAATAATCCAGAGGACTTCTGTAATTAGTGGAAATTAAAAAGGCACGGATGACTTCTGGATGAAATTTTTTTAGCAAATATTCCATTGTAACAAAATTTCCCAGGCTTTTAGACATTTTTTCTCCATTTACAGTAATAAGCCCGTGATGAATGAAATATCTTACAAAAGGTTTATCATTAGCTCCTTCACTTTGAGCAATCTCATTTTCATGATGAGGAAAGATAAGATCAAGACCTCCACCATGAATATCAATGGTTTCTCCTAAATATTTAAGAGCCATAGCTGAGCATTCTATATGCCAGCCAGGTCTTCCTTTTCCCCAGGGGCTTTCCCAGAAAGGCTCTCCTGGTTTGGCAGATTTCCATAGGGCAAAATCTAAAGGATTTCTTTTCTTCTCTGAAACCTCAATCCTTACCCCTGTAAGAAGTTCATCAATCTTTCTACCAGAAAGTTTTCCATAAGAGGAAAATTTTTCTACTTCAAAATAAACATCTCCATTGCTTTGATAAGCAAAGCCCTTTTCTATGAGCTTTTCAATTAAAGCAATGATTTCAGGTATGTGTTCAGAAGCTCTGGGCTCATAAGTGGGTTTTAAGACATTAAGAGCCTCTAAAGCCTCGTGGTATTCTTTTACATACTTTTCTACAAGATCCTTCCAGAAGATTTTTTCCTTGTTAGAACGATTGATGATTTTATCATCAATATCTGTAATGTTTCTTACATAAATTACCTCGTATCCCAGAAATTGAAGAAGTCTAAAGAGCACATCAAAAATCACTGCAGATCTGGCGTGACCTAAATGGGGAGAGTCATAGGCAGTAATTCCACATACATACATAGTAACTTTGGGAGAATTTAAAGGAATAAATTCCTCTACCTTTCTTGAAAGAGTATTATAAATCTTAAGCACCTTTTCACTCATAGACTTTTACTCCTGCAACTTATAAAAAATAGCAAAAGCTTCTTTTTTTAAAGAAGAATTCCACTCAAATACAGGAATTTTGTTTAGCTCATATTCTAAAACCTCAGGATCTTCTGGTAAAAAACCAAGCACACTAAGCCCACATTCTTCTGCAACTTGCATAGCATATTTTTTTACTTCCTCATTAAAATTTTGTGGAGTTTTGTTTACAACAAGCCACATTTTCTCAACTTTTATTTTTAATGCTTTTACCAGGTCAGAAATCCTTTTAGCAGTAAGAATGCCTCTGGGATTAGCATCAGTAACAATTATCAAATGCTCCATTTGTAAAATATTAAGACGGGAAATATGCTCCATACCAGCTTCGTTGTCTATTATTGTATAAGGATAGTTATTTAAAAGCCTCTCTAAAGACTGAGATAAAAAGGCATGCACAGGACAATAACATCCTGAGGACTCAGGATAACCCATTACTAAAAGATCAAAATTTTTATCCTCTATTAAAATCTCATTCACTTTCATTTCTACATAATCATATCCAGACATAAAATTTGGCACTTCGCCTTTTAATATACTTTCTCTAATCTCACTTAAAGTAGCTTCTATCTTAACACCAAGCATTTCATTTAGATTAAAATTAGGATCCGCATCTACAGCAAGAATAGGAGATATATTTTGTTCTATTAAATAATTAACCAGCAAAGCAGAAAGAGTGGTCTTCCCTGTCCCCCCTTTTCCCACAATTGAGATAATAGCCATTTTATTTCTTTTTTCTTTTGTCTAAGAAAAGTTTATAAGTATAAGAATCTATAAGAGCTTGACAGCTTGCTTCCAGAATATCTGTGGAGACACCAACAGTGCCCCATTTTTTATCCTTACTTTTGGAAAGAATAAAAACTCTAACCTTAGAAGAGGTGCCAGGTAATCCTGGAAGAACCCTTACTTTATAGTCTTCAAGTTCCATCTCTCTAATCTGTGGATAGAATCTTTCCAGAGCCTTTCTTAAAGCATTGTCAAGGGCATTTACAGGTCCATTTCCCAGAGCAGCAGTGTGTTCCACCTCTCCAACACCTGGAGGCACTCTTACCAAAACTGTAGCTTCAGACTGAGCTTCATCTTTTTGCATTTTTAAATCTATTACTTTATAACTTAAAAGTTCAAAATATTGCTTTGGTTCTCCTATAAGTTTATAAATAAGAAGCTCAAGTGAGGCTTCTGCTGCTTCAAATTCATATCCTTCTGCTTCAAGCTTTTTAATTTCTTCAACCACTTTGGTTAATAATGGACTATCAATTTCCAGCTCAATTCCCAGTTCTCTTGCTTTATAAATGATGTTACTTTTGCCTGAGAGCTCAGAAACAAGCACTCTTCTTGTATTTCCCACTTTTTCAGGATCTATATGTTCATAAGTGCGTGGAGACTTAAGAACTGCAGAGACATGCACTCCGCCTTTATGAGCAAAGGCAGAACGCCCTACAAAAGGAAGTTTAGAAGGATGTGGTAAATTAGCTATTTCAAACACATATCTTGAAACTTCAGTTAGTTTACGAAGTGTTTCCTCAGAACTACAATGGTATCCCATTTTTAAAACCAGATTGGGAATAATAGAGCAAAGATTAGCATTGCCACATCTTTCTCCAATACCATTAATAGTTCCCTGCACCTGAATAGCTCCAAGTCTTACAGCCTCCAAACTATTTGCCACAGCACATTCTGAATCATTATGAGCATGGATTCCAAAAGGAAAGTCCTCTCCCAGCCTTCTTTTCACTTCTTTTATAATCTCAGATAATTCATGAGGCAGCGTGCCTCCATTAGTATCGCAAAGAATAATACAATCTGCTCCAGCCTCTCTTGCAACCTTAATAGTTTCTATGGCATAATCAGGATCTTCTTTAAAACCATCAAAAAAATGCTCTGCATCATAAAATAACTTTTCTACATGAGGCTTTAAGTATCTTATAGAATTAGCAATAAGCTCCAGATTTTCTTTTAAAGAAATTTTTAAAGCCTCTTTTACATGGATAGTCCATGTCTTTCCAAAGATAGTAATTACAGGGACTTTAACCTGCAAAAGTTGCTTAAAGATTTCATCAGTTTCAGGTTTTTTTCTTGGATGATGAGTGCTGCCAAAAGCTGCAATTTTAGCATGTTTTAATTGATAATCCTTAATTTCTTTAAAAAACTGAAGATCCTTTGGATTAGATCCAGGCCATCCACCTTCTATATAATCAATCTTAAATTCATCAAGCTTTAATGCAATCCTAATTTTATCTTCTAAGGAAAAACTTACTTCTTCTGCCTGACTACCATCTCTTAAAGTAGTATCATAAATTTCTACCCGCTTCATAAGCCCTAACTTCCCTTAGAAATATTTTCTTCTTTTATAGAACTTTCCAGATTAAAAGCCTCATGTAAAGCCCTTACAGCCAGCTCTGTATATTTTTCATCTATTACACAGGAGAGTTTAATTTCTGATGTAGAAATCATCATAATATTTATACCATGTTTTGCCAGAGTTTCAAACATCTTAGTAGCCACTCCTGAATGTGTTCTCATACCTGCACCAACTATAGAAACCTTAGCTATATGATCATCTCCTTCAACCCTTTCTGCACCTAAGGATTTGGCTACCTCTTTAATAATTTCCATAGCTTGTTTATAATCTGTTCTTGGAACAGTAAAAGTAATATCTGCCTTTCCATCAGGATGGAAAGTTTGAATAATCATATCCACTATAATTCCCTTTTCTCCTACAGGTCCAAAAACTTGTGCTGCTATCCCAGGTCTATCAGGCACTCCATAGATACTTATACGGGCTTCATTTCTATTATATGTAATTCCTGAAACCACTACTTTTTCCATCTCCTCATCCTCCTCTGTGATAAGAGTGCCTTCACTATCTGTAAAGCTTGACCTTACCACCAAAGGCACTTTGTAAATCATTGCAAGTTCTACAGAACGCATCTCTAAAACCTTGGCACCACTACTTGCCATTTCAAGCATTTCTTCATAAGAAATTTTTTTAAGCTTTTTTGCTCCGCTAACAATACGGGGATCTGCAGTATAAACTCCTTCTACATCTGTATAAATTTCACAAAGATCAGCTTTTAGAGCAGCTGCTAAAGCCACAGCAGTAGTATCTGAGCCACCTCTCCCAAGAGTAGTAATATCTCCTTTATCTGTAACTCCCTGAAATCCTGCTACTACCACAATTTTCCCATCTGAAAGCTCATTTTTTATCTTATCTACCTTTATTTCCTTTATTTTTGCTTTTGTAAACAGATCTGTGGTATAAATAGGAATTTGATAGCCCAGAAGTGCAATGGCAGGATAACCCATGCTGTGAAGAGTAATAGCAAGGAGAGAAGAGCTTACCTGTTCCCCTGTTGAAACAAGTAAATCAAACTCTCTTAAAGGAGGATTGTCTGTAATTTGCTTGGCAAGATTGATTAATCTATCAGTTTCTCCAGCCATAGCAGAGACTACCACTACTAAATCATGCCCCTGCTTTTTATAATTAACTATCCTTTCTGCAACCTTTCTTATTCTCTCAAGATTGGCAACAGATGTCCCTCCATACTTCTGAACTACAAGCATAATTGTTTACCCCCTGCGCCCCCAAATAGGATCTTCTCCAAAATGCTGAAACCACCACTCCTCGGGATCATTTACATTATCATTTGGAGTTAAAAGAATTAAATAATTATCACAGTATTCCATTAAAATTTCATAAGACTCATTTATCTTTTTTATTAACTCTTCATTTCCTCCACGATCTGGATGAAGTTCCTTTACCAGCCGTCGGTAATTATTTATAATTTCTCTTCTGGTAGTTCTTACAGGAAGTTTTAAAATTTTACGAGCCTCTTCTATTTTTTTCCACTTTTCCTGAGGCTTCATAGATCTTTATATTAAAAGATTTTGAAGAATTTACAAGAGTTCACTTTCTTTAAAGACCTCAGCTGTAAAGAGATAAATTTCAGTATCTGGATCTTTATAACAATCAGGAGAAAGCCCTGCCTTTAAGCAAACATGCTCTAAAAAAGTTTTTTTATCCCATCCATATTCTACAGGAACCTGTGGAAGAAGCACTCCTCTGCGGAAACCTTTTATTAGATATACTCCATGCTTTCCCACTTCAACTTCCTCCACAGTTCCTTTTCTTAAAGGAGACAATACAGAAATCTCAATTTCTATTAAAGAAAGCTCTTCCTTTTGCAGAGGAGGAAAACGGGGATCTTCAAAAGCTGCAGAAATAGCCATCTTCTGAATAACTTCAAAAAGTGGATAAAGGGGCTCTAAAATACCTATACATCCTCTTAAATGCTCCTCTTTTAGCAAGGTAACAAAAGCACCTCTCTTTTCCCAGAGATGTTTATATTCCTCTGGTGGAGTTATTTTTTTCTTATCTCCTGCAAAAAACCTCTCCAAAGTCTCTCGTGCAAGTTTTAAACAGAAAATTTTTTCTTCTTTACTTAGCATTTTTAAATAACCTTTTTAATTTTCCAAATTACCTTAACATCTCATTTAACTTTTTTATATTTGCTCCAACCATCCTTTTTCCATTTTCAAGAATAAAAGTAGGAACTGCTCTTATTCCAAGTTTTCCTGCTATTTCTTCAGATTTTTTAAGTATTTCTTTTCCTCTTGAACATTGATACTTTTTGACAACTTCTTTTTTTTCTTTACGCCATTCATCAGATAAATAAGTATCTATATCCATTTTTTTACAAATAGCTTCTATTGCTTTTTCCTCTCCAATAGGACGATGCACAGGGAAAAATAAAATTCTTAATTCTGCATTATTCTTTTTTATAACATCTTTTATATACTGCTCTGCACGATGACAGAAAGGACATACTGGATCAGTAAACATATACACCACATGCTTTGGATGAGAAGAGGGTTTGTATTTTATCACTACCAATTTATCCACTTCTGACTTCAATTCCGTAAACTTCTTTTCATATTTTTTTTCCTGTTGTTTCATAAGCTTTTTTATTACATCCCAGGTTACAAAATTTTTATGACTAAACATACGACCTGCAATAACAAAATCTTTCCCTACATAAACAGGAAAGAAATTTTCCCCTAACTTCAAGACCACCTCGCAAATTCCTGGAAATTCTCTTTTTGAAACGATTTTAATATTTGCAGGAATCTGACCTGGCAGATGTTTTTTTAATAACTCTAAATTAACCTTCTTACAAAGAGTTTCTTTTCCAACTACATTTTTATAAAAAAATAAACTACCTCCTGTTACCATTAATACTCCCAAAAAGATAGTTAACCAAATTTTTGCTTGAATAACTTTGAACTTTTTCATTTGCCTCCTCCTTATTTTTTTATTTAAAGACACTCCTTTTTACTTCAAATTTTTTAACAGAAAATGCTCCAGAGGATATCTGCCTTTTCTTTTACTTGGATCTTCAGGATATCCTATGGAGATAAGAGCACACATTTCATATTTATCCGTAGGTAATCCCAGAACTTCTTTTACCTTTTCTTCATTTTTTAAAATTTCTCCAAGCCAACAGCTTCCTAATCCAAGAGCATGCGCTGCAAGTAACATATTTTGAATACAGGCTCCAGCAGATTGATGATCCTTTATTTGATGATACATAGCTTCTTTTTCAAGAAAGACTCCTATTAAAACCGGAGCATTTTTTACAATATCTTTATACTTGGTGAGCTCAGCTAACTTTTCTTTAATTTCCTTAGACCAGATTACTACAAATCTCCAGGGCTGATTATTAAGCCCAGAAGGAGCCCAGATTCCAGCTTCAAGAATTTTAAAAATTTTTTCCTCCTCTGGAACTTTTTCTGCATAGTTTCTTATACTTCTTCTTTCAAATATAACCTTAAATACAGCTTCTGTAAACTGATTTTGCTCCATTTTCTTTACTCTTATTTTCTTTTAAAATTCTTATTTCCTCAAGCACTTCTTTTCTTATTTCTTCCAGAAGTTTTTTATCATCAAGAAAAGTAAGATCTCGTTTTTCTCCTTTTAATACAGCTACCATCTTAGCTACTAAAAGCCCGATATTTATAGCATCCATAAGAGCTTTATCGTCCCATATAGCCTTTTTCCCACTATGGGAATAGGCTATTCCCCAAGGAGGAATAATAGCCCCCATACAGGTTAAAGTAGTAATCAGATAACTTCCCACCCAGGGACCACCTGCATCTGCTCCTACTGCAATAACTCCTGTAACCTTACCTTCCATATAACTTGGTTCTCCAAAAGCTACCATATTTTCTAAACAGGTCATCCTGTCAATAAGGATTTTTAACGGACCAGAAGGAGCAAACCAGTAAATAGGAGTAGAGATAATAATTCCATCTGCATTATTTATTTTTTCCAAAAGCTCTTTTCCATAATCCTCAAAAATACAAGGAAATTTGCAGTAAGGATCTTCATTTTGGATACAACCTATACAAGCTTTTATTTCTCCATCATATACACTTACCAACTCGGTTTCAGCTCCTTCTCTTTTAGCTCCTTTAAGAGCAGCAAGTAAAAGCTGTGAGGAGCCACCATCTTTATGAGGAGAGCCTAAAATTCCCAGGATCCTCATACATTTAAAACCTCCCTCCAAAACTTAGGAAGACCAAAAGAAGCTCTATGGACTTCATGAGAATAATAGTAGGTATTTGGTATTTCTTTCCACTTTGGTTCTTCAGGATGTGGATGGGGGCACCTCATAATATAAGCATTGTCTCCTCCAAAAGATGGGACATTTGCTCTATAACAGTAAACCTCATTTTCAGGATAAACTTTTTTAAATATTTTATAAGTCTCTATTAATATATTTTTCATAGTAAAGGGTGTTCCACATTGTTGAACGATTATTCCGTTGGGACAGATTTTATAAAGCATTTCATGAAAATCAGCTGCAAAAAGAGCATGAGATAGTTCTACAGTAATCCCCGATTCACTTATATCAGGATCTGTAGTATCTATAATAACTAAATCAAAAACTTGCTGCTCTTTCATATACTTTTTTACCATTTCATAGGCATCTGCAACTACAAGTTTAAGCCTTGGATCTTTTGGATTTTCTGGAAGAAGATCAGGAAAATATTCTTTTACGAGTTTGGGAATTTTTTCATCTATGTCCACTATAGTTACTTCTTGAATTTGAGGGTATTTCAAAAGCTCTCTTGCTGCTCCGTAATCTCCCCCACCACAGATAAGAACCCTTCTTATACTATTTTCTGGAGAAGCTTGCACAGGAATATGCACTAAAGCCTCATGATATATAAACTCGTCTCTTTCAGTAAATTGTAAGTTATTGTTAATAAATAACATTTTACCCCAGAACTTGTTTTCCATAATAAAAAGATTTTGAATACCTGATTCAGCATAAATTATTGTGCCTATATAAGTATATATATAATCTTTATTACCAAATTCTCCAAAAAGAACAGTTACCCCTTTTGATTCAGTAGGAAGTTCATTAGCCATTATTTCCTTGATTTCTTTGATCATACAGGAACTCCTTAATAGGCTTTTATAGAAATACACACAAATTTTAAAACTCTTAAAGTATTTTGTCAATAAAAGAGCGGAAATAAAAAATTTAAAATTTGAAAAAAGTGTGATCCTGATCACTTGACAAAAATTTTATTTTTAGTATAAAAAATGTTTTAAAAAATTTAAAAAGGATTGTTTTCGTGAAAATAAAAGTTCTTGGAAGTTATGGAGGAAAAGCTGATTCTAAAGCTTTAAGTTGTTTTCAACTTGGAGAAAATATTCTTTTTGATGCAGGTAATATTTTTTCGCCTTTAAATATTTCTCCGGAAAAAATAGAGCATATTTTTATCACTCATTCTCACTTAGATCATATAGTAGATATTCCTTTTTTAATAGACAAAGTTTTTGTATTACGAGAAACACCTATTTATCTTTATGCCAATGAGAATACTATTGAAGTTTTTAGAAAGCATATAATGAACGATGTTATCTGGCCTGATTTTTCTAAATTGAAACTTCCCAAAAGTGGGCTTCCTGCTATTGAGTATGTAAAAGTAAAAGAAGGAGAAAAAATTTGTATTGGAGAGT
>CAZQIW010000026.1:0-15295 GCA_964593845.1 uncultured Thermodesulfatator sp.
TTTTAAGCTTTTCAGGATAGGTTTTTCTTAAAAAGGCAATAAAATTTTTAAGGGTCTGTGGTTTTAAAAAGTGATTTTTATAAAAGTCATTAATAGAATTTAAAAAATTTTCTTCTCCGATTCTTTTGGCAAGTTCAAAAATATAAAAAAAAGAACGAGCATTTTTTTTATTAAAAATCAAAAGATATTTTCTAAAAATCCTTTTATTTTCTGAAAGTGGATAATCCACTAAATAAGTAACTAATCCTTCAAGAAGAGGCTCATCTTTAAGAAAAAAAGCATCCTGTAACTTTTTTCTGATTAACAGATGGGAAAAATAAGAAAAATTGTTCAAAACTGTGGGAGGAATTACTAAAGTATTTGAAAATTCGGTTTTTATACCAAAATTTTTATCTATAAAAATAAAAAGGGTTTTAAATGGAAAGAGTTCGCCTCCAGGATTATTTAATATTTGCTGATTATTTTTAAGGTTTTGAAAAAGCTTTTCTATCTCAGAAGAAAAAGAAGAGGTTGGAAGAGAGTAAATTTTAAGTTTTAGATTGTTTATTTCAAAAGAGCTTTTTTTTAATTTATGAGTGGTTATTATAAGGCAGGGATTTAATACAGGGGTTTGATTTTTAAAGATGTAAACTTTAAACTTTTTTTTCCTAAAACTTTTTATTCTTTCAGAAGGAATAAGAGGATACACTTTCATTTTTCTTGGTAGCTTGAAAGTAATTTCGTAGGTAAAGGGGGTATTAGGTAAGGGAAAAAATTGAGAAAATATATTCAGGGGAGTTATTTCATATTTGACAACTTTTTTAAAACTTATAAACAGATGAGCTTTATATTTACTTGAGAAAACCTTAATAAACTCATTGCTATAAGAGGAAGGATTTAACCTCATTTTGCCTATTTTAACTTTTTTAATAGAAAGATTTTTAGTGGAAAAAAGAAAAATTTTTCCAGGTGGTAGGGTGGTAGAAAGTGTGCCTTTTATTAGATGAGAAGATATAAATTCTAAATTTATTTTTAAATGAAGAACAGAAGAGGTTTGAGAATAGGAGTTACGAAAAAAAATTGATATTGCAAAGAGAGTTAAAAGAAAGGTAAAAAAGATATAAAGAATTTTACCTGCTCGTAATTGCATTTTTTATTGGTA
Source organism: uncultured Thermodesulfatator sp. (assembly GCA_964593845.1). Taxonomy (GTDB): domain Bacteria; phylum Desulfobacterota; class Thermodesulfobacteria; order Thermodesulfobacteriales; family Thermodesulfobacteriaceae; genus Thermodesulfobacterium. The sequence continues at coordinate 1,142 of CAZQIW010000026.1, forward strand.
AAAGTTTTGAAAAATAAAATTTTTGAAATATAATACAAATACTATAACTTAAAAACAAGGTTTGTAAAGGTTAGAGGCTGTTTGGAAAATATTTTTTTTAATTAAAGAAGATTATAGCGGCGGGCTTTATGCCCGCCTATGATTTCGGGAGGGTATAAAACCCTCCCCTACAAAAAATTTGTAATTTTTTAGCAGGTAGATGAACCCCGCTGTTACATTGCGGGAGGGCTAAAAGCCCTCCCCCTACATTTATTTTGGCTTTGGGCGGGGATGAACCCCGCCGCTACATTTAATTGGCTTAAAATTTTTTTCGGATGGGTTAAGGTTATGAAAAAAGTAAGGGTATTAGTTGTTTGGGGTTATGGAATTAATTGTGAAGTAGAAACAGCCTATGCTTTTAAAATAGCAGGAGCTGAAGCTGAAATAGTGCATCTTTCAGAAATTTTTTCAGGAGAAAAAAAGATTACAGATTATCATATTTTATGCTTCCCAGGAGGGTTTCTGGATGGAGATCATCTGGGTAGTGCTCAGGCTTGTGCTCATAGATTCAGATTTTTAAAAATTCAGGGAAAGACTTCTCTTTGGGATGAATTGATGAAGTTTCTTGAGCAGGGTGGTTTAATCTTGGGAATATGTAATGGTTTTCAGCTTCTTGTAAAAATGGGGCTTCTTCCAGGAGGAAAATTCTTAGGTCAAAGAAAGGTTTCTCTTACTTATAATGACTCTGGAAAATTTGAAGACAGATGGGTTTATTTAAAGGTAAATTCTAAAACTCCCTGTGTATTTTTAAAAGGCATTAAAGAGCTTTATTTACCTATAAGACATGGAGAAGGGAAATTTGTAGTAGAAAGTGAAGAAATTCTGCAAGAATTAAAAAGAAATAACCAAATAGCTCTTCAGTATATAGATCCTGAAACAAAGGAACCAACTTTTCGTTATCCTTATAATCCCAATGGTTCCACAGAAGCTATAGCAGGAATAACCGATCCTTCAGGCAGAATTTTAGGGCTTATGCCTCATCCAGAAGGTTACAATCACTGGACCAATCATCCCCGCTGGACCAGAGAAAAAGAAAAAATTAATCAAGGAATTTTAATTTTTAAAAATGCTGTAGAGTGGGTTAGGGATAACATCTTATAAAATTCATCCTTAATGCACACAAAAAAAATAGCTCAATTCCTGAAAAAATTTATAAAATTATGGAAATCAAAAAGTTTCTTTTTAATCTTTTCTTTTATTGTTATATATTTAACTTTTTTCTTTCTTTCTCCTCACATTTTAAATTACATGCAGAGGCTTTTTCATCAAAAATTCATTTTTTACAGTATTTCTGAACCTATAGTTTCTTTATTAAAATTTGCTTTTCTGTTAACTTTTATTCTTTTTTTTCCTTTTATATGGTATGTAGTAATTTACTTTGGACACTTTCTTTTTTCCTTTAAAAAAAGATTTTTTCTTTTATTTTATCTTTTAGGTCTTCTATTATTTTATAGTGGGGCTATATTTGCTTATAAAATTACCTTTCCGTATGGAATAAAATTTCTTCTTTCTTTTCAGACTGAAAAAATAAAGCCTGCTATTTCCTTAGGACATTTTGTAAATTTTTTTAGTTTTTTTATTGTGGCTTTTGGTCTTATCTTTGAGATGCCCCTTTTTATTACCTTTCTTTCATTAAGTAAAATTGTTAAGCCTGAGAAACTTGGCAAGTATAGAAAAGAGATTTTTTTTATTATAGTAGTGATTGCAGCTATGGTTACCCCCACTCCTGATGCATTTAATATGGCTCTTCTGGCACTTCCTCTTTATATTCTTTTTGAACTTGGACTTTTTTTAAGTAAACTTCTTTCTCGCCCTGATTCTGTTTCTGAAGAAAAAGTTTGTGATTAGTATTTTTTTGGAGGATATCCTGAGAGTGCCTCAGACAAAGCTGCAGCTTTATCTGGAGGCATAGCACTTAAAATACTTGCAACCTGTCTGCTTCTTAATAAACTTAAAATTTTTACAGCCATATCTTTATCCATGCTTATTAACATTTTAGCAGCTTTAGAAGGTTGCATTTTTGATATGGCATTTACTAAAAATTCTAACTTTTTAGTGCGAATAATTTCTATTTTCTTTAATTTTTCATCAATAATAGCTTCCAGTTCTTTTAAAGCCAGAAGCTGTTCCTGAATTCGTTTTTCTAAAAGTTTAAGTTCTTTTTCTTTTGCCTCTAATTCTTTTCTTTTTTGATAAATGTGTTCTTTTTCAATAAGAAGGATTTCAGAAAACTCCTTTGGACAGCCTGAATACTTTATACTTTTTTCTTCAGCCTGAAGAGTATATGCGTGGAAAATAAAAAAGAAAAGTAAGAAAAATAGTTTAGTAAGACCAAGAATAACCAAAAACCAGAACAAAAATTTTATTCTAAATACTTTTTTAAATTTGCTCATTTTTCTTAGCTGCTCTAAGTATCGCTAAATCGTCTATTTCTTTATAAAATTTTTTTGTTTGCTCAAATAGCCAGGCAGCTTTTGTTTTTTCTTTTAAACTTTCCATAAGTTTTCTTTCTTTATAAGCTTTTATAAGTTCTTCAGAAAGTATTCCCAATTCTTTTTGTTTTTTTTCTATTTCTTTATCTAAAAACTCTTTATACTTGTTTATATTTTCTATTTCTGCTAAAAAAACTTTAAATTCTTCAGCAGTTAATAGTCCTGAGTTTTTCAATTTTTCATAAAGCTGGCTCTTTTCTTGTAAAACCTCCTCTTTTTTTTCTTCAAGCATATTAATTTCTTTTCTTGCATTAAATACCTTTGCTTGAGCCTGTTCTTCTTTAAGTTTTTTATACCAGGTAAGCAATTGCAGTATTTTTAAACGCTCCCTCATACACTACCTTCTATAATACTTCTAAGTTGCTCTACAGATTCTTCTATTGAATAAGCTTCACTTAAATTCTGTTTTAAAAAGGCTCTTAAAGGCTCTATTAAAGCTATAGCTCTGTCTATTTCAGGATTAGAACCTTTTACATAAGCTCCGATATTAATTAAATCTTCAGCTTTTTTATAAGTAGCTAAAATAGAGATAGTTTTATAAGCAAGCTCTAAGTGTTCCTTAGGGACAATATCTTTCATTACTCTGCTTATACTTGCAAGCACATCAATAGGGGGATAATGTCCTTCGTGAGCCAGAGCTCTTGATAAAACAATGTGCCCATCTACAATACTTCTCACTGCATCAGCAATAGGATCATTAAAATCATCTCCTTCTACCAATACTGTAAAAATACCTGTAATATCTCCAGCTCCTAATCTTGGTCCTACCCTTTCAAGAAGTCTGGGCAGGATAGCAAATACAGAGGGGGTATAGCCTCTTGCTGTAGGAGGTTCTCCAGAGGCAAGACCTATTTCTCTTGCTGCCATGCAAAACCTTGTTAAAGAATCCATAAGAAGAAGAACCTTAAAACCTTTATCTCTAAAATACTCCGCAAGAGACATAGCATAATAAGCTGCTCTTATTCTAATAGAAGGAGCTTCATCAGAAGTAGCTACTACCACTACGGATTTTTTAAGTCCTTCTTCTTTTAAATCCCTTTCTATAAATTCTCTTACTTCTCTTCCTCTTTCTCCAATAAGAGCAATTACATTTATATCAGCAGTAGTGTATCTTGCAATCATTCCAAGAAGAGTGCTTTTTCCCACTCCTGAGCCAGCCATAATAGCCATTCTTTGTCCTCTTCCTATGGTTAAAAGAGCATTAATTGCCCTTACTCCTACATCAAGAATTTCTTTAATTGGAGCTCTTTCCAGAGGTTTTAAAGGCTCTCCATGAAGAGGGTAAAAATCAGTGGCTAATGGCTTCTTTTTTAAATCCAGTGGTTCTCCAAGAGCATTTACTACACGCCCAAGGAAATCTTCTCCCACAGGGGCATAAGAAGACCCCAGAGGATAGACTTTTGCTCCTATTTCAATTCCCTTTATATCTCCAAGAGCAGTAAGAAGAAGCTGATTATTTTTAAATCCTATTACCTCAGCTAAAAGACTTGTGTTCTGCCCTTCAATTTTACAAAGATCTCCTACCTTTAAAAAAGGACCAGTGCTTTCTATAGTAAGCCCCAGCACTTTTGTAACATATCCATATATCTCAAAAGGAATAATTCTCTCAAGCTTTTTTCTATAAGGCTCAATTTCTTTAACCCTCATCTTTTAACAACTCTTCAAGAAGTTTTTGCCATCTCTTTTCAAAAGTAGCATCAATTACTCCCAAAGAGGTCTCAATAAAAATTCCTCCCTTAGAAATGCTTTCGTCAGGGATTAATTTTACCTTTTTTGAAGGACTTATATACTTAAATAAATTTTCCTCAAGAAATTTTAGTTCTTCTGGATTTACCTTAACTTTGATTTCTATACCCTCGGCAATATAATTTAATGCTTCTTTTATAAGATTTAAAGGAATTAAAGGATCCTTTTCTATTTCCTTTAAAACCATTTTTTGAGCTATATCTAATGCGAGTTTTAAAATCTCCTTATCCAGATTTAATACTAAATCTTGTAATTCTTTATCTAAATTTTTAAAAAATGATTCTATATTTTGAAGCTTCTGCTGGTATTCAGCTTTTAAATCTTCTTCAAGTTTTTTATATTTAGCCTCAAGTTCTTTAAGTTTTAGTTCTTCCTCTTTTTCAGCCTGCTTTTTCCCCTCCAGATAACCTGTGTCATAACCTTCTTTAGACCCTTTTTCATACCCATCTTTGTACCCTTCTTTATATCCTTTGTCGTACCCTTCGGAAAAGCCTTTATTTAATCCTTCCTGATAGCCTTGATTAAATCCTTCTTTTTGTGCTTGATCTTTTAATACCTCTAAAAGCTTTTCTTCCTCTTTTTCATTTTTTTCCTCTTTTTCATCTTTTGAAGGTTTTTCAAGAACAGCTTTAAACCTTTCTTCTTCAACCGGATTAAACTCAGGTATAAGAATAGAAAAATTAGTAATTTCTTTATTTTTTAAAACTTTAGACAAATTCTTCCTCTCCTTTAGAGAGCATTATTTTTCCTTCTTGTTCTAATTTTTTAGCTATTCTAATAATATTTTGCTGTGCCTTTTCTACCTCACTAATTCTCACAGGTCCCATCATTTCTAATTCTTCTTTAAGAACATCAGCAGCACGTTTACTCATATTTCTGAAGAACTTCTCTCTTACCTCAGGAGATGCACCTTTTAAAGCCAGCTTAAGGTCATCTGTAGAGATTTCTCTAAGTAAGGTTTGAATACCAAAGTCATCCACATTGAGGAAGTCTTCAAAGGTAAAGAGATATTTTCTAATCTCTTCTGCAAGGGTTGGATTTTCATCTTCAATTTCACCAAGCACTTCATCTTCCAGGTCTCTACCAGCATGAGAGAGTATTTCAGCAGCTTTTTCAGGTCCTCCCATTTTCTTACCTAAGGCTCCTCCTACACTCTGAAGCTCACTTTCCAAAGCATCACTTATTTCTTTTACAATTTCTGGATCAACCTTACTTAAAGTAGCAATTCTTAAAAGCACTTCCCCTCTCAATTTTTCTGGAAGGAATTGAATTACCTGTCCTGCCAGTTCAGATTCTAAGTGCACCAAAATAATAGCAATGGTCTGAGGATGCTCATTTGCTAAAAAGCTGGCAATGGTTTTAGGATCAAGTCTTTTAAGTTTCTTAAAGGTCTCAGGACCTACTTCTTTCTTAATTTCTTCAAACAACTCCTTTCCTTTTTCTCCATAAGCTTTTATTAAACTCTGCTTTAAAAATTCCTCTGGAGAAATTGTTAAATCTCCCAGCAAATCTTTAGCTTCTATATTAGCTTCTTCTAAAACCTTTTTTACTGCCTCTGCTGGAATATAATCAATTTTAGCCATTTCTATACCAATTCTTTTAATATCCTCCTCATCCAAATACTTATATACTTCAGAAGTAAACTCATCTCCCATTATCATCAAGAAAATAGCTGCTTTTTGTGGTCCTGTAAGTTTTTCTGGATCTATTTTAGCCATGGTTTAATACCCAGCTTCTGCTAAGGCTTTCTTTCTTTCTTCAAGAGTTTCTTCTAAGAGCCATTTTTTCACTAAAAGAGCAGCTTTTTCAGGCTGACTTTGAATAATACCCAGAGCAACTTCCTGGGGTAAAGGTCCTTCTTCCTCTTCTTCTTCAGTTTTAGCCTCTACAGTAGAAGGCACCTCTGTAACCTCAGGAACCTCAGTAGGAACAGGTTTAGGAGTTAAACTTTTAAGTAAAGGTCTTACAACAAATACAAAGAACAGAATTAAACCTATGAGTAAAACAATTGGATAAGCTAATTTAACTACATAATCCATAGGTCCAGGTTTTTTCACATGAGGTTTAATAAATTCAACTGCTTCAACTGTAACATCATCTCCTCTGTCTGGATTATATCCAATTGCACTTTTTACTAAATTCTCAATCCATGCTAATTTAGCCGTGCTATTTTCAGTTAAAGCACTTTTATCTACTAAAACAGCTACACTTATTTTTTTAATACTTCCTGGAGAAATTTCAAGATTTTTGATAGTTTTACTTATATCATAGTTTCTAATAATTTTTCTATGAGAATAAACTTCTCCCTGAGAAGCTCCTGGGGTAGTAGCTTCAAATTTTTGCTCAAGAGTGCCTTTTACCCCAGCCATTCCTCCTTCAAAAGGCATTTTACTTGTTCTGTTTTCTTCCTCTATTTCTTCGGACACTATAGCTGAAAACTTTGGATCATAAGTTTCTTCCATAATTTTTTCTTTATCAAAAGAAAGATCTACAGAAACCTGTGCTATAACTTTTCCATAACCTAAAGCTTTACCCAGAAGCTCTTCTATTTTATTTTTTAAGTCTTCTTCTACCTTTCTTTTATAAGCTAACTGAGTAGTGGTGAATTCTTCCTCTTGAGAAGGTAATTTTATACTTTTCCCTGTTATTGCATCTATAATCACTACATTTTGTGGCTCAAGTTTAGGAACAGCTCCACTCACAAGATTGATAATACCCTTTACCTGGGTAGGAGTTAGTTCATATCCTTTTTTCATCTGTATTAATACAGAAGCTTTTGGAGGCTTTTCTTCTTCTATAAAGATACTTTCTTTTGGTAAAGCAAGATGCACTCTTACAGATTTTACTCCTTTTATTCCCATTATGGTCCTTGCAAGCTCTCCTTCAAGTGCTCTTTGATAATTTATTTTTTCCTGAAACTCTGTAAGTCCCATTTGTTCCTTATCAAAAAGCTCAAAACCTGGACCTGTTCCTCCAACCAATCCCTTACTTGCAATCTCCATTCTCAGCTCAGGCACCTTTTCCTTTGGAACATAAATACCTCCACTATAGTCTATCTTATAAGGAATTTTTTGCTGTTTTAAATATTGAATAATTTCTCCAGTAGTCTGTTCGTCAAGTCCTCTATAAAGAAGCCCCCACTCTGTTCTTGTTGAAAACCAAATAGCTAAAAATAATAATAAAGTAATACCTACGCTTCCACCTATAAGTAAAGCTTTTTGCTTGGTATTTAATTTTCCCCAAAATTCTTTTAATTGAGAAGGCAGTGCTTTAATATCAGGGATAGCCATCTTCTCTTAACCCCTGAAAATTTTTTTTAAATCTGCATTCTCATAATTTCCTGGTAAGCTTCAATTACTTTATTTCTAATTCTTAAAAGAAGTTTAAAATCCAGATCAGCTTTGGAAATAGTAAGAGCTACCTCTGAAAGATCCACATCCTCTCCTTTTGCCAGAGCCTGAATAGCTTTTTCAGCCTTTTTCTGAGACTCATCCACCTCTTTTATTTTTTCTAAAAGAAAATCCTTAAAATCAGGAAGAGAACTTTTTTTCTGAGTTGAAATACTATTTAAAGAATTAAGATTCATAGAAGAATTAAAAATTTTCATAGGTATTCCCTCCTAAGTTATTTTAAAAGATCAAGGGTTCTTAAAGCCATACTTTTAGAAGTAGAAAGCACGGTTAAATTCGCTTCATACGCTCTACCTGCAGAAAGAAGCTCCACCATTTCACTAACTACATCCACATTAGGATACTTTACAATACCTCTTTCATCTGCATCAGGATGATCAGGATCATAAACCTCTCTAAAAGGTCTTTTGCTATCTACAATTTTTTCTACCTCGACCATCTCTAAGTAAGGATTTTTCTCTGAGAGAGGCACAGCTTTTAAAACTACATTTTTTGCTTTATAAGGACCTCCTTCTAAAGTCCTGGTCACTTGAGCATTGGCTATATTAGTAGCTGCTACACTAATTCTTACCCTTTGAGCATAAAGACCACTTCCTGCAATTTTGTAAATATCAAGCAACCCCATAGTTATCTACCTCCTTCAGTTATTGCTTCTTTTAATCTTTCTATTTCTTTTGCCAGAGCCTGCAAAGTAGCTTCATACAATACCTGATTTTCAGTAAGTTCTGTAATTTCTTGTTCCAGACTAACATTATTTGGAGTTCCCAAAGTATTGGTTTCATAAGTCTCTGCTAACTTCTTTATACTACCTCTACCATCTCTAATGTGCTTAGGATTAGTGGCTTTAAGAGGAATATCTTTATTTGAAAGATAGGCTTGCATTACCTTTTCAAAAGGAATATCCTTTCGTCTATAACCAGGAGTATCCACATTAGCTATATTAGAAGCCAAAAGGGTATGACGATAGGCACGCAGTTTTAAAGAGGTTTTAACTATATTAAAAGTTTTTTCAAAAATTCCCCACATATTTATCTCCCTACCTTAAATTAACCCCTGTTCTTCGTATTGTTTTAACTTATTTCTTAGAGTTCTCACCGTTATCCCTAAAAGCTCAGCAGCCTTTGTTTTATTTCCTTTACACACCTCAAGAGCTTTAAAAATTGCTTCTCTCTCCAGTTCATGTAAAGGTTTCACTTCTATAAAATTTGAAGCAAAATTTATGCCTATTAAAACCTTAGAGTCCTCACCAGTATCCTCCTGAGCAAAAGGATCTATCAGATAGTTAACATCAATTAGTTGATCTTCACATGTAAGCACAGCACGCTCTATCATGTTTTTTAATTCTCTTACATTTCCTGGAAAATCGTAGGTTTTTAAAAAGTTTAAGGCTTTTTCATTAAAACCTTTTATATTTTTGTTATACATACGGGAAAATTTTTCCAGAAAATGATGTGCCAGAAACTCAATATCTTCCTTTCTTTCTCTTAGTGGCGGAATTTTGACAGTAATGACATTTATCCTATAATAAAGGTCTGCTCTGAATCTACCTTCAGCTACTTCTTTTTCTATATTGCGGTTTGTAGTGGAAATTAATCTTATATCTATTTTAATAGGATGATAGCCTCCAAGGCGATCTACTTCTTCTTCCTGAAGAACTCTCAGTAATTTGCTTTGAAGACGAAGATCCATTTCTGTAATTTCATCAAGAAGAAGAGTCCCTTTATCAGCAAGTTCTATTTTTCCTTTTTTTCTAAAAGTTGCTCCAGAAAAAGCCCCTTTTTCATATCCAAAAAGTTCAGACTCAAGTAAAGTTTCAGGAAGAGCAGCACAGTTTATAGCTACAAAAGGACCATACCTTCTCGGGCTTTTTTGATGAATGTATTTAGAAAGCAACTCTTTACCTGTTCCAGACTCTCCTACTAAAAGAATAGGAGCCTTGCTCTGAGCTATATCTTCCAGTTTTTTTAAAATTTTTAACATATAAGGATTTCTCGTAATAAATACCTCTTCCTCCCAAAGAATTCTTTTATCTTCAAGGGCATAAAGCACGGTTTTTTCTATTATTTCCAAAGGAGTAGAAAGAAGTTTAAAATCATAAGCTCCTTTTTTTATAAACTCTATAGCACTCTCCAGTTCTGCTTTTTCTGCTACAAAAAATACTATCTTAAAACCAGCTTTAAACAAAGTATTTACAATTTCAGGATTACGCGATTCTTCATAGGAAAGCTCATATACAAGGACATCTATAAGGGAAGGTTTTACTTTCTTAGGATCAAACTCCGCTTTTTTAAAATAAAAAATTTCCAATCCTCTTTCTTCAAGGGACTCCTTTAAGAGTTTTATTTCAAGGCTATCTCCTACAATACAAATCCTGCCTTTCATAGCTAAAAAGCTAAATTGTATGTTTTTTCAATTAACTTTTTCAATTTTTCATAACTTTCAGCAATTTTACTGCTATATTGAGAACCTTTTTTTAACTCCTGCCAAATTTTATCAGCGGCTTTTATTTTACCGTGTTTTTCTAAATAATAGGCTTCAATCCATTTTATTCTAAAATTCTCAGGAAATCTTTTTTTTGCTTTTTTAAGAATCTTCTCAAATATTTGAGGATTATTTTCAAAGCTACTTAAAAGAAGAAGAATAAAATCCTCAGGTTGAGCTTTAAATAGAGGATTTTCAGTATATTCTAAAGCCTTTTCATAATTTTTTAATATAAGAGCACGATCCCTAAAAAATTTTAACAACTCCTGTTTATAAAACTGTGGTAGATTTGAATTTAAAGCAAGTTTGAGATAATTTTGAGCTGTATTAAAATCTTTATAAGACTCATAAATAGTTTGTAAGTATAGGTAAAACGGATCTTTTTTGAGTAATTTTTTCTTATACTTAGAAATAATAAGACTAAAAAGCTTTTTAAATAACTGCTCTTCTCCTGTTTCATGAGCAACAAGAGAGAGTTTTAATAATAAATCAGGTTCAATTTTTTTATCTACACCCAGCTCTTGTGCCTGGATAAACTCATAAGAGGCATAAGAAAAAAAGTTATAATCCAAAAAAACATTTCCAAGGATATAATAAGGATAACCACAGTTAGTTTTTTTAAGAAATTTTCTATCTTCCTCCTCCAGCACAAAAAGTTTATCAAATCTTTTTTGCTCGTAAGTTTTTTTAAAGATATTACTTATGCTTTCGCAGTAATATTTATATATTTTTTTAATAACAGCATCCTTAGGATACTTTTCAATAAACTGTTTGGCACTTTTTCTAAGAAGTTTATAATTTTTGTATTGATGATAAATTTCCAATTCCAATAAATGTGCCTCTTTAGCAATTTTATCCTTTGGATATCTGGTTTTAATTTGAGAAATATAAGAAAGAAGAGCTTCTATAGTTTCCTTAGGAACCAGTTCTTTAATTAAAATTTGTTCATAAGCTATTTGATAAAGCCTGAATTTGGAAAGAAAAGCTTCTTTAGAACCTTCCCACTGGGTAATAATTAATTTATATAAAACTTTGGCTTTTTCTCTTTGGTGATTTTTAAAATAAACTTCTGCTAATTCAAAAAAAAGAGAGGAAGCATCCTCTAAATTTCCATATACATTTAAATAAAGAAAAAGATTCTTTCTTGCTTCTTCAGGCTTATTGTTTCTTAATAAATAAAGAGCTCTGGCTTTTACTACCTTTCCTACTTCATCTCTTAATAACTTAGAATTTACTTGATTTTTTATCCCTAAGTAATGAAGCAAAGCTTTTGCTTGATTCCCAAACCTTTCTCCACAAAAAGAATTAAGATAATTTTTTATCTGTTTTTTTATCCCTTTTAACTGATTTAATACTATCAAAGATTCCAATTGAATAAGACGGGCTTCACATGCTTCAAAAGTTCCTTTTCTTAAAAAAAGGACTCTATTAGCATATTCTATAGCTTTTTGCGGATATCCCAATCGTAAATAACTTTCAGCAATCATAAGATTTTCCTTAGCTGTTAAAGGAAAAAGAATAGAAATTTTTTTAGAAATTTCTATTACTTCCTTATACCTTTTTCTTTTATAAGCTTTTTCCATTTGCTTTACAAGTTTTTCTCCCTCTTCTTGAATCTGTATAAGAGGATTATAAAAAGTTTCGTTTTGAGCAAAAGCGAGTTTAGAGATTAATATCAGAAAAATTACTAATAAAATTTTTTTAAGCCTGCACATCTCAAAAAGGATAGAAACAAATTCTATGCCAAATTATACTTTTTAAGTTTTTCTATAAAGGTAGTCCGATTAAGCCCAAGGAGCTTGGCAGCTTTTGTTTTTACTCCTTTGGAAAGCTCTAAAGCCTTTTTTAGATAATAAACTTCTATTTCCCGAAGCACTTTATTGAGTTCTATTCCTTCTTCAGAGATTTCAGGAAGATGAATAGATTTAAGTAAAACATCTCTATCATCTACTAAGGTCTTTTGAGGTTTGTTTTTTAAATGGAGGACTTCTAAGGAGAGATCCTCTACCTCAATTACTTCGCCTTCTGTTAAAATTACCAATCTTTCTATAAAATTTTCAAGCTCTCTTATATTTCCAGGCCAGGAATACTCTGTAAGTATTTTTAATGCCTCAGGAGATAGCCTTTTTTCTTCTATCCCTTCCCTCTGGCAGATTTTTTTTAGAAAAAATTGAGCTAAAAGAGGAATATCTTCCTTCCTTTCTCTCAAAGGAGGTAATTTTATAGGAATGACATTTAATCTAAAAAAAAGATCTTCTCTAAACCTTCCTTCTTTTACCTCTTTTTCCAAATCTTTATTTGTAGCAGCAATTATTCTTACCTCAACTTTTATAGGATTATTCCCTCCCAATCTTTCTACTTGCTTTTCCTGAAGCACCCTTAAAAGTTTAGCCTGTAATTTTAAGCTAAGGTCTCCTATTTCATCAAGAAAAAGAGTGCCTTTGTGAGCAAGTTCAAACTTACCGGGCTTACTTTTTACAGCCCCTGTAAAGGCTCCTTTTTCATAACCAAAAAGCTCAGCTTCTAAAAGATCCTCAGGGATAGCAGCACAGTTTATTGCTATAAAAGGACCTTCTCTTTTGCTGCAAAAGTGGATATACTTAGCAAGCACTTCCTTTCCTGTGCCTGATTCTCCCAGAATTAGCACAGTGCTTGAAGAAGAAGACACTTTCTTTGCAAGTTTGTAAATTTCTTGCATTTTAGGATTGTGCGTTTCCAGAAGGTAACTCATGGTTTTATTATATCATATTTTTGACGAATATGTCAAATTTTTGAACACTTTTATTTAAAAATTTTTTAAGTAAAGGAAAGAGTTTTTATTTGTTAATATATTTATGAGCATAAGTTCTTACATGATGCCCCTCAAGAACATGGAAAATGCGGATTTTTTCAAGAAAAGTCCTGGAAAAGGAACCAAGGGGAAGAAAAATTACTTTCTTTCCCTGAAGAGCTGCAAACTGTTTAGCTAACTGACTCGGAGGTTTTTTGGCAATGTATATTATATATTTTTCTAAACTATAATCTATCCCTGCAAGTAACAATCTTTCAGCCTTATTTTCTGCTATATCAAAATAGGAATCTACCCAGATATCGTAAACCCGCATAGGCGGATAAGTAAGCATAAATCCACCATATTTAGCCCTTGCAATACCAGGTCCAATTACATTTTGAGAAGGATCAGTTGCATAAAAAGCCATATCTGATTCTTGATGATGTTCTCCATGCCATGTAAAGTTCCACGGATACTTTTCTTCACCAGTTAAAGGATCTGGATCTTCATCAAAGATAATTACAATAGAGCCAGCTTTGGCGTTTATTTGAGGTTCTTCCACTACATAAGGAGTTTCTTCAAAAATCCATTTTCTAATAGTTTCCCTAATATCCAGCCCATCTTTAAGAGAACTTGTAAAAGGTTCAATTTTTCTTAAATTTTCTGTAACTACCTTTAAACCCTTTTCCATCACTTTTCTTCCAAAAGTTTCCACTATTATATCCTCAGGAGGAAAAGAACAAATAACTTTACCTGAAAAGGTCTGAGTAAGTTTTTTTCTTTCTTCTCGGGTAGTAAATTTTTTAAGAAATCTTAAGCGGCTTCTTATACTTTTTATCTTACGAAAAAGTCTTAAACGCTTAAAAGGAAGATTTAGCTCTTCCACAGAGAGTTTTATTACAGGATGACATTTTTTTGGATTTTCCAAATCATAAAAAGTAGCTATCTCCCATACCCAAAAAGCAAGCTCATCCCCTCCAACTCCTCTTGCAACAAGAACAAGGTCCATTAAATCAGGAAGATACTTTCCTTTTACTAAAAGGAAGTTTCGCAAAAACTTTCCAAGAACTATTAAGTCTCTTCCAGAAAGCTTTGTCCCTGTTTCTTTTTCAAACTTTTCTATGGCTTTTTGAACAATCTCATCAAAAAGAGATACTCTATCCAAAAAAAACTCGGGATTTTCTATTAAATTTTTTCTATTTTTTTCATAAGCAAT
>CAZQIW010000027.1:0-15190 GCA_964593845.1 uncultured Thermodesulfatator sp.
CTATATCCTGAATTTCAGGAGGCTGATAATTATGAGCCAGAATTATGGCTTTTCTTTTCTTTTTTAACTCTAAAATTTTTTCTATCAATTGCTCTTTTCTCATAACCCTTCCCTCAATTTTTTACAGTTTTTCAAGAGCTTTTACTAAATTTTCATAGCACTCAAATGGCACCCTTAAATTACCCAATCCTTTTCCCAGTTTTATATCTGGTTTATTGGCTCCGTGAAAATCACTTCCTCCTGTAACTAAAAATCCAAATTCTTTAGCATACTCAAGTAAAACCTTGGTAAACTCAGGAGAATGCTCTGTATAATAAGCCTCTATGCCCATGAGTCCAAAATCTTTAAGTTCTTTTAAATAGTTTTTTAACTCTAAATAATTTAACTTTAAAGTTACGGGATGAGCAAGCACTGGAATTCCCTTTGCCTTTAAAACCAACTCTATTGCCTCTTGAGGAGAGAGAAGGGCTTTTGGCACATAAGCAGGAGCTCCTTTTTTAAGATATTTTTCAAAGGCTTCTTCAAAGCTTTTTACCACTCCTTTTTTTACTAAAAGATTGGCTATGTGAGGTCTTCCTATCTCGCCTTTTGCCACCTCTCGCAATTCTTCCATACTAATAGAAATACCCAATGCTTGCAACTTTTCAACCATTTTTTTATTTCTTTCATCACGAGCCTTTTGAAGCCTCTCAAGAGTGTCCTTAAGCTCTGGAACTTCTGGTTTTAAAAAATAACCAAGCAGATGAAAATGCCCTGGTCCTGAAAATTTTACACTAATTTCTACTCCGCACACAAAAGGAAGTCCTATATCTAAAGCTGTCTCATAAGCAGACTTCAAACCCTCGGTAGTATCATGATCAGTTAAAGCAAGAGCCTTAAGCCCTGTATTCTTAGCTAAAATTACCAGCTCAGAAGGTTCAAAAGTTCCATCAGAAGCTGTAGAATGAGTATGCAGGTCTATCAATTTTTCCCCTCTCTTTCTTTTTTGTAATCGTAAGAAGCTTTTATAAAGGCTTTAAACAAAGGATGAGGATCAGTGGGCTTGGACTTAAATTCAGGATGAAATTGCACCCCAATAAACCAGGGATGGTCTTGCAGTTCTATAATTTCTACCAGTTCTTCATCAGGAGAAGTGCCCACCACCTTAAGCCCTGCCTTTTCAAATTCTTCTTTATAGGCATTATTAAACTCATAGCGATGACGATGTCTCTCAAAAATTTCCTCTTTTTGATAAGCCTCCCAGGCTTTAGAGCCTTTTAATAATTTACAAGGATAGGCACCAAGACGCATAGTGCCACCAAGATCGCAACTCTCATCTCTTCTCTCAATCCTTCCTTTGCGATAATCATACCATTCTTTCATTAAGTAAATCACAGGATAGGGGGTATTTTTATCAAACTCTGTAGAATTAGCTTCTTTCCATCCAAGGACATTTCTCGCAAACTCTATCACTGCAAGCTGCATACCCAGACAAATGCCAAAAAAAGGAATTTTTCTCGTTCTCGCATAGTTTATTGCAAGCATTTTTCCTTCAGTCCCTCTGGTTCCAAAACCTCCAGGAACTAAAATACCATCTGCATCTTTTAAATACTCCTCTACATTTTCTGGAGTTAACTCATCTGAATTAACAAATTTTAAATTAACTTTTAAATTATTAGCAAGACCTCCGTGGAATAAAGCCTCATTTAAAGACTTATAAGAATCTTTTAAGTTTACATACTTTCCTACTATAGCAATGGTAACTTCATCTTTGGGATTTTTATAGGTATTTACTATTTTTTCCCAGACTGATAAATCAGGCTCCCGTGTCCACATATTTAAATATTCTATAATCTTGCTATCCAAACCTTCTTTATGAAAAACAAGAGGGATTTCATAAATGCACTCCACATCCTTAGCTGTGATAACTGCATCCTCTTCTACATTGCAGAAAAGGGCAATTTTTTTCTTTATTTCTGGAGGAAGAAACCTATCTGTTCTACAGAGAATAATATCTGGTTGGATTCCAATAGCTCTTAGCTCTTTTACACTGTGCTGAGTGGGCTTGGTTTTAAGCTCTCCTGCAGTTTTGATATAGGGCACATAAGTAAGATGAATATAAAGGGCATTTTCTTTTCCAAGTTCATAACCAAGCTGTCTTATAGCCTCTAAGAAAGGAAGACTCTCTATATCTCCTACAGTCCCACCTATTTCAATAATAGCTACATCTATTTGAGGACTTGCGAGTTCTAAAATACACTCCTTTATCTCATCGGTTACATGAGGAATAATTTGAACAGTTCCTCCTAAGTAAACTCCCTTTCTCTCTTTGGTAATTACAGAGTAATAGATTTTTCCAGAGGTATAATTATTTTTAGCTCCCATCCTGGCAGAGGTAAAACGCTCATAATGTCCTAAATCCAGATCCGTTTCTGTCCCATCTTCAGTTACATAGACTTCACCATGTTGAAAAGGATTCATGGTGCCTGGATCAACATTAATATAAGGATCAAGTTTTTGAAGAGTAACCCTTAAACCTCTTGCCTCAAGCAAAGCCCCTATTGAAGCTGCTGCAAGCCCTTTTCCAAGAGAAGATAAAACCCCACCTGTAATAAAAATAAATTTAGTATGCAGCTTTCTTTTATTCTTAGGAACCCTCATTTTTAATTCCCCTTATTTCTTTTTAGTAAGATCCATTTTCTTGAAGTAACTGTTAATTTTCGTAATCCTTCTTTAGTGACTAAAAAGGTATCTTCTATCCCAATTACACCCAGCTCAGGCACATGAAATTTGGGTTCCAAAGCTATTACCATGTTTTCTTTTATAACCTCTTTTTTATTTAAAGCCAAATAAGGGGGTTCATCTATCTGTAATCCCACTCCATGCCCTACAAACTTTAATTGCTCACCATGAGACATAAAATAATCTACAACTCCTCTCTTTTCAGCTATAGATAAAGCATCCTCAAAAACTTCTCCACTTAAAATACCTGGTTTTACATTTTTTTCCAGATGCTCAATTATTTCTAAAGAAGTTTTATAAAAGTCTTCAGCTTGTGATATAGGTTTAAAACTCGCCATTCTGGTTTGATCAATGTAATAACCCTCATGGTATCCCGAAAAATCAAGTAAAATAGGTTCAGAAACTTTCAATTTTTTAAAACTCGCTCCTCCAGGAAAACCAGGGACCCCTGGTCCTCCTTCTCCTGTTACAAAATGGGTAGGAGTAATTCCCTCTTTTCCAGAAATTACATATCCAAAAGTTAATTCAAAACCATGTAAAGAACGGGTAAAACCTGGATGCCCTGTTAAACGAAGCTCTTTCTCAAGGATAGCAGCTGCTTTAATCTCCCTTATACCTGGTTTGAGTTCAGGCAATCCCTTTTTTAAAGCTTTATCCAGTTTTTTACCAGCTTCTATAATACAGGAAATCTCATAAGGACTCTTAATCATCCGAAGCTGATAAATAAGATGATCTATACTTTTTAGCTCAAAATCACAGAAAAGTTTTCGGTATCGTTCATAAGTTTCTACATTAAAATGAGAAATTTCCAATCCCAGCTTTTTAAATCCTTTTATATAAGATGGAAGCTCTTTTAAACTTTTTAAAGGTTCACACGGAACTAAACTTTCTTTTTTAGCCCTTTCCCATGGTCTATTAACTAAAAGTTTTATCTCAGTTGGAAGAACTAATAGCACTCCTCTTACAAAAGTTCCACTGAAATAAAAAATATGAAGAGGGGAAAAGACAAGAGCAGCCTCTAAACCTTCTTTTTGTAAAGAATTTCTAAAAGCTTTAATACGATTTGCTATTTCGTCTTTAGTTAAAGGCATATTATTAATTCTTTGCCAAATTTTTAAGTCTCTCTGCTATAGCAAGAACTGTGTTGGCGTAAGGCTCACTAATATTATACTTCATAATAACTCTTTTTTTAGCTCTAAAATCAGCATTCTTATCATATCCTTCCATTCTTAAATAATTAGCAATGCTTGCCAGGGCATCAGGAATGCTATAAAGATCAACTTTACCGTCTTTGTCCCAATCATAACCATATATTAAATAACTTCTTGGCACAAACTGAGGGAATCCAAAAGCACCAAAAATAGAACCTTTTATAGAAAAAGGATCCCAATGGTTTTTATAAGCTATTTCAATAAGGTAAAGAAGTTCATTATAAGCCCAATCGCTTCGCTTTTTAATAAACCTCTGGACCCTCTCATCTTCTAAGGAAATTCCTTTATCTTTTACAAAATTTTTAAACAAATTTTTTTCTCCTGAGAGGGCAAGGCTAAAAAACACATTAAACACAGGAAACTTTCCTGTATTCTGACCTAAATTAGTCTCCACTAAAAATATAGCTGTAATAACCTCTTTATCTACATTAAAATGGTTTTCTATAGCTGTAAGAAGAGCCCAATGTTTCTTCATAAATTCCCTTGCTCTTTTTATTCTACTTTCTTCCAAGAATTGATCATAGGGAAGTTCAACCTCTTTCCATGTAAGTCTTTTAATCATAAGATTAGGAAGATAGGTAAGCTCAGGAGAGGAAAAAATCTTATCTATATATTCTTCTGGAATAGTTCCGTTTAAATCTTTCTTAACCTTAGCTTTTAATTTTTCTACATAAGGTTTAATAATAGGATCACTTGCAAAAAGTTTATCAGATTTAACCGCAGATTTAACCGCAGGTTTTACTGCAGATTCAACTGCAGGTTTAACCGCGGGTTGAAATAAAAGCAAAATACTTACAATAATTCCTATTACAAACAGTCCTCCCATAATTATTATTCCTGCAATTAATTTTCTCTGGCTAAGTTCAAAAGAGAACCTGCTAAAATGCAATTCCTTTCCCTCTCGCTAAGCTCTGCTATTGCAAAAATTTCTCCTTTCCCTTCAACTTCTATCTTTATCCTTTTTTCTCCTTTACTTAAAGCTGTCCTTAATCCTTTAATTATAAACTTATCTCCAGCTGTAATTTTCTCATAATCTGCAGGATTTTCAAATACCAAAGGTAAAATTCCAAAATTAATAAGATTACTTCTATGAATTCTGGCAAAGCTCTTAGCAAGTTTTACTCTTACTCCTAAGTATCTCGGAGCCAGAGCAGCATGTTCTCTTGAAGACCCCTGTCCATAGTTTTCTCCACCTACAATACCTACTGCAATTCCTTTTTCCTTTAATTCCAGAGCTTTTTTAGAAAATTCAGGATCCACATTTTTATATACATACTGGCTGATAGCAGGTAAATTGCTTCTCAAAGGTAAAATCTGAGCACCTGCTGGCATAATGTGATCAGTGGTAATATTATCCTCCACTTTTAAAAGGAAAATACCTTCCAGATCCTCGGCAAGAGGATCAAAAGCAGGAAGTGGAACAATGTTTGGACCTCTTATAATTTCCACCTTTTTAGCTTCCTCTTCAGGTAAAGGAGGAATAAGAAGGCTATCATTAAGAATAAATTTTTCAGGAAGTTCTATTTCAGGATATTCTCCAAGTTCTCTTGGATCAGTAATTACGCCTTTTATAGCAGAGGCGACTGCTGTTTCAGGAGATACCAAATAAACAAAGTCAGGAATGGTTCCTGATCTTCCTGGAAAATTTCTGGTAAAGGTTCTTAAAGAAATGGCATTAGTTGGAGGAGCCTGTCCCATACCTATACAGCCTAAGCATCCACTTTGATGAACCCTTGCTCCACCTTTTAAAATGGATTTGAAGGCTGATAAAGCCACTAAATTTTCAAGCACCTGAAGGGATCCAGGATTAATTTCAAAGCACACATCAGGATGGACTTTATATTTCTCTAAAACCTTTGCCACAATTAAAAGGTCTTTTAAAGAGGAGTTAGCACAGGAACCTACAATTACTTGGGCAACAGGTTTCCCAGCTTCTTCTACTACCTTTTTTACATTATCAGGAGAAGAAGGACAGGCACAGAGAGGTTCAAGCTGAGAGAGATCTATTTCAATAATTTCGTCATATTTGGCATCCTCATCTGCTGTAAGCTCTACAAAATCCTCTTCTCGTCCCTGAGCTGCAAGCCAGCTACGGGTAATTTCATCAGATGGAAAGATGCTTGTGGTAGCTCCCATTTCAGTGCCAAGATTACAAATAGTTGCCCTTTCAGGAACAGTTAGGGTTTTAACCCCTGGTCCAAAATATTCCAAAATTTTACCAAGAGCACCTTTTACTGTGAGCTTAGAAAGTAAATAAAGAGCTATATCCCTTGCTGAAACCCAAGGTTGAAGCTTTCCATAAAGATAAACTCCTACAATTTTTGGCATTTTTAAGTAAAAGGGCTTGCCTGCCATAGCCATAGCTACATCAAGCCCACCAGCACCGATAGCAATCATCCCACAACCACCAGCAGTAGGAGTGTGGCTGTCAGAACCAAGAAGAGTCTTTCCTGGCTTTGCAAACCTTTCTAAATGGACCTGATGGCAGATACCATTTCCAGGCTTAGAAAACCAGATACCATATCTTTTGGCAATACTCTGCAAAAATCTGTGGTCATCTGCATTTTTGAAATCTGTTTGCAATATGTTATGATCTACATAAGAAACAGAAAGCTCAGTTTTAACCCTGTCAAGACCAATGGTTTCAAACTCAAGATAAGCCATAGTGCCTGTAGCATCTTGAGTAAGCGTTTGGTCTATTTTGATAGCAATTTCTTCTCCTGGAACAAGTTTCCCTGAAACCAGATGGGCTTCAAGAATCTTATGTGCTAAAGTTAATCCCATCTTTTACCCTCCTGCAGTTTAAAAATGATTTTTTAAATTTCTCCAAAACAATCAGGAAACAAGGCTTTAATACTTTCTAAAATACCTTCAAGCTCGGTTTTTAAAATCTCTTTATGTTTAAGATTAAGGGAAAATAACACAAACTCAGAAATAGAAAAAGAGGTAAATATCTGATAAAGCTCTTCTTTTTTTCTCAAAACATAAGGATTTAAAAATTCGGGAGCAATTGGAAGAATTTCCTCACAACTTCCTTCAAGTCTAAAACCAAGAATAATATGTTTTGCTTTTAGAAAAGCAGGAAGAGAAGCTTTATCTTCTTCTGAGAGAAGATTGAGCACTATATCCTGAGATGCTATAATAGAATGCTTTGGAGAAACTCCTTTAAAAAAATCTTTAGGAAGCTCCTTGGAAAGTAAAAGGTATAAATTCTTAACCAACCTCAGGTCTAAGTGCTCTTTTAGAAGCTCTCTTAAAGTATAAACAGAAAGGGTTAGTAAATATTCCCTTCTTTTTATTTCATCAAACTTAATTCCATAAGGAACCCTTTCCAGAAATTTATACACAGGGCTATCACTCAGGGCTTTTAACTTTAAAGTAATAAAATAAAGTTTAAAAGACTCTTCCAGAGGAAGCTGAAGAACTTTTTTAGAAAAGTGTAAAAACTCCTGAGGAGATTCGGGTAAATTATTTAACCATTTTATATGCATGTTATAACCTTTTATTTCTGGTTATCTAATAATGCTTCTATTTTACAATCAATTAACTTTTCTGCAAGAAGCAAATCTTCAAAATAAGTAATCTTAAAGTTTATAAAAGCACCTTCCACTACATAAACTTCATATCCATAATGAAGAAGAAGTGAACTTTCATCAGAAAACACTAATTGTTCTTCTTGAGCTTTTTTCAAACACTCTTTTAAAATTTCAGCTCTGGCACCTTGAGGAGTTTGAATATGAAAAAGCCCAGACCTATCTATATTTTGAAAAATTTTTTCTTCTATTACTTTATTTAAAGTATCTCTTACTGGAATAGCAGGGACTGCTGCTCCATGAATATTTGTGGTTTGGATTACATTACTTATAATTTTAAAAGAAACAAAAGGTCTTACTGCATCGTGCACTAAAATTATTTGGGTTTCTTCAGGACAAGCTTTAACTCCATTGTAAACAGATTCCTGCCTGGTTTTACCTCCTTCTACAATTTTTAAAACTTTTTTTAAACCATATTCCTTTATTAATTTTTTTATCAATTCAAAATAGCTGGAAGAAGTTGAGATGATAATTCCGTCTATCTGGGGATGGGTTTCAAATTTACGAAGGGTATGAATAATAATAGGAGTTCCTTTTAGCTCTAAGAACTGTTTGGGTTTTTCTGCTCCAAGTCTTTCTCCTTTTCCAGCCGCAGGAATAACAGCTATAACCATAAACCTTCCCCTGTATATAATTCGTATTTTAACATGTTTTTATCCTTCTTCCACACAGGAGAAGCAAAAGTCATAGTGGTATAAATTTAGACCTTTACGAAGTGTAAGAAGGACTTTATGCTCACCAGATCTCTTCTTTATACTTGCATTTTTTCTCTTTATTATTAAAATTCTTAAAAGAGGCTTAGCATTGGCATTTCTTTCTATGCTTTTCTATGCTATGGAGACTTTGCATTATGAAAAGGAGGTTATATAAATGCTTAAAAAACTTTTTAGTTTTTTTATTTTAATTTTCTTAATAGCTCCGCTCTTAAGTTTTGCCAAAGAGAGAGGTTTTAGAGTTACTAACGAAATGATTTATCAGAAACTTATAGAAATAGAAAAAAGACAATCAGTATTTGAGGAACGCTTTAAACAGATAGATAAACGATTTGAACAAATAGATAAAAGATTTGAAGATATAAATAAGCGCTTTGAGGATATAAATAGACGTTTTGAGGACATAAATAAACGTTTTGAGGATATAAATAGTCGCTTTGAGGACATAAATAAACGTTTTGAGGAACTGAGAGCTGATATAAATAAGAGATTTGAGCAAGTGGATAAGCGATTTGAGGAGATGATGAGTTTTTTAAAGATGATTGTGGGAATATTTACAGCTTTGACAGCAGCGGTGATAGGTTTTGCTTATTGGGACAGAAGGACAATTATTCGGAAAGCCAGAGAAGAGACAATAGAGTTTTTAGAGAGGGAAGGGAAACTCAGGAAGCTGATAGATGCGTTAAAAGAACTGGCTAAGGAAGATAAGAAACTTGCAGAGGTATTACGAACTTTTGGGCTTTTGTAAGCTAAGCTAAAGAGTTCTTAAAAAATTTTGCTGAATTGGTAAGAAGATGTAATATATCACTGATGATAAATTATAATTGGGATTATACAACAGACAAAGAGCTTTTAGCTTTTAGAGAAATGTGCGGTGAGCCTTATCAAAAAGTTCTGAAAAAGTATTCACCAGAATATTTAAAAAAGCTTTACTTTAAATTTTATTATCAAATGGATAAGAGAAATAGAAATTTTTGGAAAATAATTTTGGATATATCGGATGAAGAAATTGACCAAAAAGCAAAAAAAAGTTTTAGAGAGTCTTGTAAAATCTGGAATTATTGAAGAAAGTTTTTACTTAGCAGGTGGCACAGCCTTGTTAATAAAATACGGACATAGAAGTTCTGAAGATTTTGATTTTTTTTCTACAAACTATTTTCAGAAAGATGTAAATTTTTACTTGAGAGTATTAGAAAAAGTTGGGAGTTTAAAAATAGAAATGTTTAAAGAAGATACATTAACTTTTTTCTTTGAAGGAATAAAATGTAGTTTTTTCCATTATCCCTATAAGTTAATTAAACCTCTGGAAATGCGAGAAGGAATTGCTATAGCTTCAGATGAAGATATAGCAGCGATGAAGTCAGTAGCTATTATTCAAAGAGGCACTAAAAAGGACTTTTATGACTTATGGTTTTTGATGAAAAAACATAATTGGAGTTTAAATGAAGTAAAAGAAATTTGTAAAAGAAAATATAATAACCTTTTTCCAGAAGCATCCTTTGAAAGAGCAGTAATATACTTTGGAGATGCTGTCTTGACAGAGTATCCAGAAATAGAAAATTCTTGGGAAGAAATAAAAAATTTTTTTATAAAAGCTGTTAAACATCCAGAGGTTTCTGCTCTTCAACTTTCTGGTGATTTTTAATAGTGAAAAGACTAACATAGTCTCAAAAAATTTAGAGAAAGAGAAAAAATAAAAAGTAATAATTTTTAGATAAAAAGACAGCCTATGAGTGGGAACACTATTGGTCGTCTTTTCAGGGTTACTACTTTTGGTGAATCACATGGAAAAGCACTTGGGGCTATAGTAGATGGTTGTCCTCCAGGTTTGAGCATTAGTGAGGAGTATATTCAAAAAGAACTTGATAAAAGGCGTCCTGGAAGATTTTCAGGGCAGACCCCCCGTAAAGAAAAAGATAAAGTTGAAATTCTTTCAGGAGTTTTTGAAGGTTATACCACTGGAACTCCTATTACCCTTATTGTGTATAATATAGACGCTAAACCTTCTGCTTATGAACCAATTAAGGATATTTTTAGACCTGGACATGCAGATTTTACTTATTTTATGAAATACGGAGGATACAGGGATTACAGGGGCGGTGGAAGAAGCAGTGGAAGGGAGACTGTGGCAAGAGTGGCGGCAGGTGCCATTGCCAAGAGAATTCTTGAAGAATACAATATAGAGGTAATAGCCTATACTGTGGCACTTGGAGGGATAGAAGCAAAAAAAAGGGACCTGGAAGTAATTTATAAAAATCATCTTTACTGTCCTGATGAAGAAGCTTATGAGAAGATGTGCAAGAGAATAGAGGAAGTAAAAAAAGAAGGGGACTCCTTAGGAGGAATAGTTGAGGTTATTGCAAAGGGAGTTCCTGCAGGTCTGGGAGAGCCAGTTTTTGATAAATTGGAAGCAGATTTAGCTAAAGCCCTTTTAAGCATAGGAGCAGTAAAAGGGTTTGAAATAGGAGCAGGGTTCAAGGCAGCTACTTTAAAAGGCTCTGAAAATAACGATCCTATAAGTCCTGAAGGATTTTTAAAAAACGATGCAGGAGGAGTGCTTGGTGGAATCTCTTCAGGGCAGGATATAATAATGCGAGTGGTAGTAAAACCTATTCCAAGTATAAGTAAGACTCAAAAAACTGTTAATAAAAATAAAGAAGAAGTAGAGTTAAACATTAAAGGAAGACATGATATATCTGCTATTCCAAGGATTGTTCCTGTAATTGAAGCTATGGTAAGAATTGTGCTTGCAGACCATCTGCTGAGACAACTTGCTAATCTTGCCTTTCAAAAACGGCTTAAATTCCCTGACTTTTTTGCTTAAGAAGAAAGCTGATCAATCTCACAGATTTCTTTTACTGCTTCAATAAATTCCATTACAAAGGGAAGATTTTTTGAGTGAAAACTTAATTTTATAAGCCCTGTTTTAGCATCAAGCACAGTAAGAGTGGCTAAATGATCATAGGCTTCTAAAATAAATCTTAAGTAAGCTAATTTAGAAGGTTTAGCTTTGAGAAGAAGAACTAAACTTTTCATAAAAGAAAAATATGAAAAAGGGGAGAGCAATTCTCCCCCAATTGGTCTTGATTAAAAGGTTTTAGGCTTCTTTTTTAGAGGATTTTCCAGACAAAACCTTTACCTTGGATGCCTGTTCACCCTTGGGACCCTGAACCACTTCAAATTCCACACTTTGTCCCTCTTTAAGGGTTTTAAAACCAGGCATGTCAATGGCAGAGTAGTGAACAAACACATCTCCGCCATTTTCCTTGGAAATGAAACCATAACCCTTCTTCTCATCAAACCACTTAACCTTACCTCTAAACATGTTACATAAACCCCCTTAAAATTTTTTACTATACCTATAAACTAACTCTTAAAATTTTTTTGTAAAGGGGTAAATTTTAAAATTTTTAAAATTTTTTAAAAAAGTTAATTTTTAAAATTTTGGAAAAATAAAAAACAATTGTAAGATAGGAAATAGAGGGTAATATCTAAGGCAGTGAAAAAAATGCGTATGGATATACTTAACATAAAAGATAATCCTTTAAAATTTAAGAACTTCAGATTGTTTTTATGGGGGCACTTTATTTCTTTTACAGGAACTTGGATTCAGAATACAGCTCAAATCTGGTTGGTATATGAATTAACCAAGTCCTCTTTTTATTTGGGAATTTTTAGCTTTTTTAATTCTTTCCCCATGATGATTTTTAGTTTACTTGGAGGATTGATAATAGATGCTTTTAATAGGAAAAAACTCCTTGCTACTGTAGTGTTTCTTGGTATGTTCCCTCCTTTAATTTTAGGATTTTTAACTCAAATAGGTAAAATAAACTTTTGGTATATTACTTTTCTGGTTTTTTTATCAGGCTGTCTTGCAGCTCTTGACACCCCACTGAGACAAGTTTTCATAAGTGAGATAGTGCCTGTAGATTATCTCATTAAAGCTATTTCTTTTCAATCCCTTTCTTTTAATACTGCTCGTATGGTAGGTCCTTTTTTAGCAGGTTTAATAATCTCTTATAGACATCTCTATGAATGTTTTTATTTAAATGCTATAAGTTTTCTTCCTCTTCTTATTTGTTTACTTTTTTTCATTAAGCCTGAAAAATCTTTGGAAACTCCGCAAGTAAAAAGAAAAAGAGGGTTACGCAGATCTTTTGAAGAGTCTTTTTCTTATTTGAGATCAAAAAGAAATCTCTTTATGCTTCTTTTTTCTGTAGCTACTTTTACCTTTTTTGGTCCTTCATTAATAGTTCTTCTTCCTATAATAGTAAACAAATTTTATGGAGGTGGAGGAAAAGAATTTGGTTTTGTTTCTTCCACCATAGGAATAGGTGCTATACTTGGGGCTATTTCAGTAATTTTTAGAAAATCTATAAAAGATAAACTTCAGAATCTTTTTAGAGCTATTATCCTCTTTTGTATAGGACTTACGGGTATTAACTGGTCTCCCTGTTGGACTATTACCCTTCTTTCTTTTGTATTAATAGGTTTTTCTTTTACTAACTTTTTTCCTGTAGCCAATAGTTATGTGCAGGAAAATACTCCACCAGAATTGAGAGGAAGGATTGTGAGCCTGTTTGTTTTTGCCTTTTTAGGAATTTATCCTGTGGGGAATTTTTTTGCAGGCTTTTTGGCAGAAAGAATAAATCTTCACTTAATTTTAACTATATATCCTATCCTTTTGCTTATTTTAAATACTTATTTGATTAAACTTGCTAAAATTGAAGAAAAAAATGCAAAAAATAAATAAAAGAAGTAAGATGCGAGATTTTACACAATATTGCAAAACTGTAACGGCGGGGTTTATCCCCACCAATGGAATGCATACGCTCATATGTAGTGGCGGATTTTACATCCGCCTAAGGAATTATTTATTAGTTTGCCAGAGGATGTGTTGGAGGAGTTTCACGAGGAGATAAAAAAGATAGAGGAGGTGAAGAAGGTGTCTTATATAACGACAGCAGAGAGGATAGGGATGAAGAAGGGGTTTGAGCAGGGGTTACAGCAGGGATTGGTGATGGAGGCGCGGGAGATGGTGATAGAGCTTTTGGAGGAGAGGTTTGGGCTGGTGAAAAAGTCAATTATAGAGAAGATAAAGAGCATAGAGAGTAGGGAGCTATTGAAAAGTTTATTTAAGATAGGTTTGAGGGTAGGTTCTTTAGAGGAATTTGAGGAGAAGCTTGAAGAGGCATTAAAGTAATTTAGAATTTTACTTGTGTTTAAAACACTTATCTGTGTATTTTTGGTTGGAGGATGAGAGAATTTTTGTAAAAATTTTAGATACTTGTTATAATAGAGGAATAAATAGTTTTTCAAAAAGGGAGAGGGAAAAAGGAAAATGGTAGGAAGAGTTTTTTGGGGAATATAAATAAAGTTTAAAGAAAATGGTGGAAGGTCAAGAGATGTCTGAGCAAGATAGCATTTGGAAAGAAGCTATAAAGGTTTATTTTAAAGAATTTATGGAATTCTTTTTCCCTGAAATTGCTAAAGATATAGTTTTTGAGGAGGGGTATGAATTTTTGGACAAGGAATTAGAGAGGATTACGCAAGATGCAGAGATAGGGAAAAGGTTTGCAGATATTTTAGTAAAGGTATATTTAAAGAGCGGGGCAGAGATGTGGCTACTTATTCACATAGAGGTGCAGGGGTATCCGGAAGAGGGATTTGAGGAGAGGATGTATATTTATAATTACCGAATTTTTGACAGATATAGAAAGCCGGTAGTAAGTTTAGCAGTGCTTACGGACCCGGTAAAGAGTTTTAGGCCTGGGAGGTATGAGAGGGTATATTGGGGATTTGAGTTAAGGTTTAAGTTTCCGGTGGTGAAGGTGATAGATTATAAGAGGAGGTGGAATGAGCTTGAGGGTAGTGAAAATCCTTTTGCGGTGATAGTGATGAGTCATTTAAAGGAGCTTGAGACAAAGGGGAAGGTAGATGAGAGGTTATTTTGGAAGGTGACATTGGTGAGGAGGCTTTATGAGAAGGGGTATAGTAAGAAGGATATATTGCTTTTGTATAAGTTTATAGATTGGCTGGTAAGTTTGCCAGAGGAGCTTACTGAAAAATTTCACGAGGAGATAAAAAAGATAGAGGAGGTGAAGAAGGTGTCTTATATAACGACAGCAGAGAGGATAGGGATGAAGAAGGGGTTTGAGCAGGGGTTACAGCAGGGATTGGTGATGGAGGCGCGGGAGATGGTGATAGAGCTTTTGGAGGAGAGGTTTGGGCTGGTGAAAAAGTCAATTATAGAGAAGATAAAGAGCATAGAGAGTAGGGAGCTATTGAAAAGTTTATTTAAGATAGGTTTGAGGGTAGGTTCTTTAGAGGAATTTGAGGAGAAGCTTGAAGAGGCATTAAAGTAATTTAGAATTTTACTTGTGTTTAAAACACTTATCTGTGTATTTTTGGTTGGAGGATGAGAGAATTTTTGTAAAAATTTTAGATACTTGTTATAATAGAGGAATAAATAGTTTTTCAAAAAGGGAGAGGGAAAAAGGAAAATGGTAGGAAGAGTTTTTTGGGGAATATAAATAAAGTTTAAAGAAAATGGTGGAAGGTCAAGAGATGTCTGAGCAAGATAGCATTTGGAAAGAAGCTATAAAGGTTTATTTTAAAGAATTTATGGAATTCTTTTTCCCTGAAATTGCTAAAGATATAGTTTTTGAGGAGGGGTATGAATTTTTGGACAAGGAATTAGAGAGGATTACGCAAGATGCAGAGATAGGGAAAAGGTTTGCAGATATTTTAGTAAAGGTATATTTAAAGAGCGGGGCAGAGATGTGGCTACTTATTCACATAGAGGTGCAGGGGTATCCGGAAGAGGGATTTGAGGAGAGGATGTATATTTATAATTACCGAATTTTTGACAGATATAGAAAGCCGGTAGTAAGTTTAGCAGTGCTTACGGACCCGGTAAAGAGTTTTAGGCCTGGGAGGTATGAGAGGGTAT
>CAZQIW010000028.1:0-1065 GCA_964593845.1 uncultured Thermodesulfatator sp.
ACCTCCGACCCCCTGCTCCCAAGGCAGGTGCGCTCCCAGGCTGCGCTACGCCCCGTTGGTTTCATTTTTTATTATAATACACTCTTTTAAATTTACAACTCCTTATTTCTCACCTTTGCTTTTCTTTTCACCAGAAAGCCTACAACTTTCACTTCACCTAAAAATATTTGTTAAAATTTTCTTTTTTATTTCCTGTTAGCTCCTTTTGATGTTTTTTCTAAAAAATTTTCAATAAAGCTCATATATTTTCGGAAATCATTTAGCCTGCTTAAAGCCCTATAAACCACTTCTAAATCCAGTTCAAAGTATTCGTGGACGATTATATTTCTAAAAGCGATCATCTTTTTAAAAGTCTCTTTAAACTCCTGGGGAATTACTCCGACCAAATCCTCCCTCCTTTATCCGCCTGCTCATAGCCTTCCAGTGCCTTTCAAGATAATATCTATAATCAAGATACTCCTTCACATTTTTCACCTCAAACTCAATCCTCAGTCCCTCATCTCTTGAAAAAAGAAGCTTTCCTGTAGTTAAAACTGAATGCACCAAAAAGGCATTTGCCCTGTTAAGAATTACCACATCAACCCACTCCCTTTTTGTAAGGGCAGAAATAAGGTCTATTAAACTTAATTTTTTGTCTAAAAAATCAATACCTTCTTTTAAATACACTGCCACATCTACATCACTCTGAGGATGAATTCTTCCAGTGGCAAAACTTCCAAAAAGGTATGCAAAAATTATGTCCTTGTCCTTTAAAAGTGCCTTCTGAAGAACACAGGCTATACCCGTTAGTTCAGGAATTTTCATAAATTTAGCCTTTGCTTTTGATAAACTCTATTGCCCTGTTAAGCCTTTTTATAACCTTGTCTTTTCCAAGAACTTTAATAATTTCAAAAAGCCCAGGGCTTACAGTTTTTCCTGTAAGAGCAACCCTTATAGCCTGAGCTATGTTTTTAAGCTTAATTCCTTTTTCCTCAGCAAGCCCTCTTAAAAACTTTTCAAACTTTTCTTCTTCAAGAGGTTCTTTTTCAATTTCCTCTATTACTTCTTTTAAAATAGGTTTTATCT
>CAZQIW010000028.1:1075-14638 GCA_964593845.1 uncultured Thermodesulfatator sp.
TATCTCAGGGACTAAAAATTTGTTAGCACCTTTTTCTTCATATTCCACATCCTCTACCAGATAAAAATGCATCATTTCCGCCATTTCTACCAGAGTTTTAGCCCTTGTTTTTACTGTTTCTATAGCTGAAAGCAAATAATCTTCTGAAAACTTGCTTAGGTCATAATTTTTTAAAAAAGGTTTGAGATGTTCTAAAAGGTATTTATTATTGCTATTTCTTATCCAGTAAGCATTTACAGCAAGTAGCTTATCTGGATCAAAGCGAGCAGCTGAAAGATTTACATTTTCTAAGGAAAATTTCTCAATTAGCTCCTCCACTGTAAAGTATTCCTGATCTCCATATCCCCAGCCAAGTCTGGCAAGATAATTAATAAGGGCATTTGGTAAAAAGCCAGCATCCCTGTATTCAAGAATGGACTTAGCTCCATGCCTTTTAGAAAGTCTGGCTCCATCCCGACCCAATACCATGGGAATATGAGCATACTTAGGAGGTTCTACTCCCAAGGCTTTGTAAATAAGAAGTTGTTTTGGAGTATTGGAAATGTGGTCATCTCCTCTTATGACATGTGTTATTCCCATGGTAATATCATCTATTACCACTGCAAAGTGATAGGTTGGAGTGCCATCTGACCGCATAATAATAAAGTCATCTATCTCTTCAGCTGGAAAAGAAATCTTGCCTCTTAGAAGATCTTCAAACTCTATTTCTCCCACTGCATCCACCCGAAGCCTAAGTGCCCTTCCCTCTCCAGGACCAAGTCCTTTTTCACGACAGGTTCCGTCGTAACGGGGCTTTAATCCTTTCTCAAGCATCGCCTTTTTCTTTGCTTCAAGCTCCTCTTTTGTGCACTCGCAGTAATATGCTTTTCCTTCTTTAAAGAGCTTCTCTGCATATTCCCTGTAAAGGGAAAGCCTTTTGCTCTGAAAATACGGACCTTCGTCCCAATCAAGACCAAGCCATTTTAAAGCTTCCAGAATAGAATCTACATATTCCTGCTTAGATCTTTCTCTATCTGTATCCTCAAAACGCAAAACAAATTTTCCACCGTGATGCCTTGCAAAAAGCCAGTTAAAAAGAGCTGTCCTTGCGCCTCCCAGGTGTAAGTGACCTGTTGGACTGGGTGGAAAGCGCGTTACTATCTTCCCCATAAATCATCCTCCATTAGTATATTATTATCCCTGCATATCCTACTACAGAAGAGTAATCTTTTATTATATCACCAGAAGTCATATACTCTACTAAGAGAGCTTTTTTAGCCTCTAATTTTTTACAGGAAGACAACATAACTGCTACAGGAATTACTCCACACATACTGATTCCTTCCTGAATAACTGTTTGTAAAAGACCTTCTTCAGAAAGGTTTAAAATCTCTTTTATAGCCAGATTATCCTTTTCCTTTGCCACTTCTTGTGGAACATAATGACTAAAATCACTGCTTGCTACTATTAAAATATATTTAGAAGAAAAGTCTTTTATAACTTCGGCTATAGCTTCTCCCAGCAGTTTAATTTCTTGTAAAGAGATTCTTCCGAGACAGATGGGAACGATTTTTACATCCGGTTTTATATACTGGAGAAAAGGAATTTGAACCTCTATAGAGTGCTCGTGTATATGAGCCATGGTATCAGTAGAAAGAAAACTAACTTTTTCTATAAGTGCTTTTACAATTTCTTTGTCCACCAGAGCTTCTCCAAGAGGGGTAAGGAAGGATTCTCCTGCAAAAATAGCAGCTTCATCTCCCAGACCTGTATGATTCGGTCCTATAACTATAGCAGTATCAGGAGGCTCAATAGCTCCATAAACTTTTCCAGCTACCCATCCAGAATATACATATCCAGCATGAGGAACAACCACTCCTTTAGCTTTTATCTTTTCTTTAGTAAATACAATTAACTCAGAAAGATGATGTTTTAATTCTGCAGGGTTTTCACTATAAAACATTCCTGCTACAGCGGGGTGTCTCTTCATTTTTAACTCCTTTTAAAGTTATTAATAATGTATTCTAAATCTTCTGGGGTATCTACTTCTGGAATATCAGAAGGGACAATACTTACTGCAATTTTAAATCCATGTTCCAGAGCTCTAAGTTGCTCAAGTTTTTCTGCTTTTTCAAGCTCACCCTCGGGTAGTTTTACAAATTTATCTAAAAATTCTTTTTTATAAGCATACACTCCCACATGCTTTAGATATAAAGGCTCTTTACCAGGCTTTCTAAAATAAGGAATAGGGGAACGGGAAAAATAAAGGGCATTTCCTTCTTTATCAAGCACTACTTTTACTTTATTGGGATTTTCCAGTTCTTTTAAATCTTTTATAGGAGTGGCAAGAGTTGCCATGTTGATTAAAGAAGAATTAAAAAACGGTTTTATTAGGATATGAAAATAATCTGGTGGAAAAAGAGGTTGGTCTCCCTGAAGATTAATAATGAGATCCTCCTTGCTCAGTCCTAAAATGTTACTTGCCTCAGCTACTCTTTCAGTGCCACAAGAATGATCCTTGCTGGTAAAAAGAGCCTTTCCTCCAAATTTTTCCACTGCTTCAAAAATTCTTTCATCATCTGTTGCTACATACACTTCTTCAATACCAGATTCAATTGCCCTTTCATACACATGCTGAATCATAGGCTTATCCCAGAGTAAAGCCAAGGGTTTTCCAGGAAATCTGGTAGAAGCATATCTTGCAGGAATTATTATTACTTTTCTCATGGCTAATTTTAATCTTAATCTAATTTTTGAAAAATAAAAGGAGGGCTTGAATTTTACAGCTTTAATATTAAACTTATTTCAACTATTTTTTATCAAATTTTTTAAAAAATTAAATTTTAGTAATTTTATTAGGGGTTGTTATGGCGAAAATTAAGCTGGTAAATTTAGCTGAGGAACTTGGACTTGATCCAAAAGAGTTATTGAAAAAAGTTCAGGAGAAAGGTTTTTCTATAAAAAATGTAAATTCCTTAATTACTGAAGAGGAAGCTGAAAAAATAAAAAAGTTATTTGAAAAAAAGCCGGGTATTATTGTAATCAAAAAAGAGGAGATAGAAAAACTAAATTCTGAAAAAGAAGAACTATCTACTACCCCAAAAAAGAAAAAAATTCGTATAAAAAAGATAAGAAAGGTAGAAAAAGCCGAAAAGATAGAAAAAGTTGAAGAAAAGGAAGAACCAAAAGCTGAAATTAAAAAGGAAAAATTAGAGCTTGAAGAAGAGAAAAAGCCAGTAGAAGAAGTAAAACTTGAAGAAAAAGAGGAAGTAAAAGAAAAAGTTGAGGTTAAGGAAGAAAAGCCAGCAGCAAAGCCAGAAGAAAAGGGAGAAAAAAAAGGAGAAGAAAAGAAGCCTTTTTATCCCAAAAAAAGAGTAGTTACAGAATTTAAGCCAAGAAAAGAAAGATACTTTAAGCCTAAGGAAGAAGTCTCTCCAAAAGGAGAAATTCCTATAAAACCTCAAGAAGAGGAAAAGCCTGAAAAAGAGGGGCCCAGAAAAAAGAAAAAAGAAAGGGAAAAAGAGTTTAGAGAAGAAAAAAGGAAGGCAAAAAAGAAAGCTCCTTCAGCTAAAAAAGCCAGAAAAGAAATTGAAGAAGATTACTATATAGAAGAAGAGCAGCCTACAGCTCTTTTTGAGGAAGAAGAGGAGAAGCCTAAAGCAAAAGAGAAAAAAGAAAAGGCTGAAAAAGCCCCTGAAAGACCTCCTACCCTACCTCCAAAGGAAAAGAAAATAAAAATTTATGAAACCATCCAGGTCAGTGAATTAGCTAAATTAATGGGAGTTAAAGTAAGTGAACTTATTAAGAAATCCCTGCAGATGGGAATGCCTATTACAGCTAATCAGTCTATTGATGCTGATACTGCAGCTATTTTAGCAGATGAATTTGGTTATCAAGTTGAAAAAGCTCCTATAGAAGAAGAAATTCTTTTACAATATACTCCTCCTTCTCCAGAAGAACTTAAGCCAAGACCACCTGTAATTACTGTTATGGGACATGTTGACCATGGCAAAACTACTTTACTTGATGCTATAAGAAAAACCGATGTAGTCAGCAGAGAGGCTGGTGGAATTACCCAGCATATTGGTGCTTACACTGTTAAGCTGGAAGATGGACGAGTGATAACTTTTATTGATACTCCAGGACACGAGGCATTTACTTCTATGAGAGCAAGGGGGGCTCAGGTTACAGACATTGTTATTTTAGTGGTAGCTGCTGATGATGGTGTTATGGAACAGACCAAAGAAGCTATAGAACACGCCAAGGCTGCTGGAGTTCCTATAGTAGTAGCTATAAATAAAATAGATAAACCTGATGCTAATCCAGAAAGAGTAAAGTCACAACTTGCTGAGCTTGGGTTAGTTCCTGAGGATTGGGGTGGAGATACTTTAATGGCAAATATTTCAGCGAGAAACAAAATTGGAATTGAGGATCTTCTTGAGTTAGTGCTTCTTCAGGCAGAGATGCTTGAATTAAAAGCTGCTTATGATAGACCTGCCCGTGGAAGAATTATAGAAAGTAAACTGGATAAAGGAAGAGGACCTGTGGCAACGGTTCTTGTTCAGGAGGGGACACTGAGAGAGGGAGATGTTTTTGTATCAGGTCTTACCTATGGAAGAGTGAGAGCCATGTTTGATAGTCATGGAAATCGTGTTAAAGAAGCCACGCCTTCAGTCCCTGTAGAGGTGCTTGGGTTTGAAGAATTACCTCAGGCTGGAGATGATTTTATAGTGCTTGATAGCGAAGAAAAAGCAAGAAAAGTTGCAGAATACCGTCAGAGAAAAGCCCGTGAAGCTCAGGTGGCTAAGGAAGCCAAGATATCTTTGGAAAAGCTTTTTGAAAAACTTAAAGAAGGTGAGCTTAAAGAGCTTAATATTGTTTTAAAAGCCGATACTCAGGGAACTCTGGAGGCACTTCAAGCATCTTTACAGAAACTTTCTACTGATAAAGTTAAAGTTAATATTATCAGATCAGCAATAGGAGCTATTTCTGAAAGTGATGTGATGCTGGCTGCTGCTTCAAATGCTATAGTGATAGGTTTTAATGTAAAACCTACTTCTCAGGCAAGAGATGCCGCAAAAAGAGAAGGAGTGGATATAAAGTTTTATAATGTAATCTATCAGCTTCTTGATGATGTGAAAAAGGCTATGGCAGGTCTTCTTGAGCCTAAGATTGTGGAAGAGGTTAAAGGAGTGGCAGAGGTTAGAGCTACCTTTAAAATACCCAAGGTGGGAATTGTTGCTGGATGCTATGTAAAAGAGGGTGTGATTAATAGAAATCATAATGTAAGAGTTATCAGAGACGGAATAGTAGTTTATACAGGTAAAATAGGTTCTCTTAAGCGTTTTAAGGATGATGTTAGAGAAGTAGCTGCAGGTTATGAATGTGGTTTAAGAATAGAAGGATTTCAGGATATAAAAGTAGGAGATATTATAGAAGCTTTTGAGGTGAAAGAAGTT
Source organism: uncultured Thermodesulfatator sp. (assembly GCA_964593845.1). GTDB lineage: Bacteria > Desulfobacterota > Thermodesulfobacteria > Thermodesulfobacteriales > Thermodesulfobacteriaceae > Thermodesulfobacterium. The sequence goes on from CAZQIW010000028.1 coordinate 6,514, forward strand.
ACTCAAGAATTGTAAATATGGTAGTAGGAATAGCTAAGGTTGAGCTTTTTTTTCCTGAACCTAATTCTTTAAAGGCTAAAAGACAAATATTAAAAGCTGTAATGCAAAAACTGGAGTCTCATTTTAAAAAAGTATCCTTAGCTGAGATAGATGATCATGACCTATGGCAGAAAGCTACTTTGGGGATTAGTATAGTAGGAAGAGATCAAAAATTTGTGGATAGCAAGCTTACTTCTATTTTAAATTTCATTCAAAGCGATGGCAGGCTGGAAATAATAAAGGCTGAAATAGATTTTATTAGTTACTAATCCTAAATTTTTTTTATAAAATATGAAACCCAGAAGATCAGAAAAACTTGCAAGTTTAATTAAAAGAGAAGTTTCTGAGATTATTCTTTATGAACTGAATGATCCTGTTTTTAAACAGTTTATAAGTATTACTGAGGTAAAATTGGAAGGTGATTTAAAAAAGGCTATTATCTATTTTAGAGTTTTTGGTGCAGAGAAGGAAGAGGTGGAAAAGGCTTTGGAGAGGGCAAAGGGATATATAAAAAAACTTCTTGCAGAAAGAATAACTATTAAATTTATGCCTGATATTGAATTTAAACCAGATGATACTGAGGAAAAAGAAAAAAGGCTTGCTGAACTTTTTGAAAAAATAAAAGAAAAAACCAAAACTCTATGAGAACCCTATGAGTTTTGAAAATCTATTAAATTTAATAAAAAAAAGAGACAATTTTGTATTGATAACCCATTTAAATCCTGATTTAGATGGAGTTTCTTCTTTATTAGCTTTTTATTTTTATTTGAAAAGTTGTGGAAAAAAGGTTTTCCCTCTGATAGAACAAGTTCCACGAACTGCTGAATTTCTTCCAGGAAAAGATTTTCTTGTGCTCGCAGAGGAGGCTCTTTTATTTTCTTCTGAATGGACGGTGATTTTGTTTGATGCCAATAGCCCTACAAGAGTAGCTGAGGAAGTTAAGACAAAAATTCAGGAATGTAAAAAATTTGTAATTATAGATCATCATCAGCCTGAAGAAAACAGAATCCGATTTCCTGAAGAGGAAGTAATAATTATAGAACCTTCGGCTCCCTCTACTTCTTTTATCGTATTTAAATTTTTTAAGTTTGCAGAAGTTCCTATAACTCCAGAAATAGCAGAAAATCTTCTTGCAGGTATTTATTTTGATACTGGTGGTTTTAAGTATGAAAATACAAAAGAAGAAACTTTTTTAGTTGCAGGAGAACTATGCAAATTTGGAGCTAATCCTTCTCGTATTGCAAGAGAAATATTTGAAAATATTCCTTTTGAAGAAATAGAGGCTTTAAAAAGAGTTCTAAATAGGCTTGAATTTTTAAATGAAGGAACTATTGCTATTTCTTACTTAACATGGGAAGATTTTGAAAAACTGGGGTTAAAAGGTGTAGAATACTTGGCTAACTTTTTAAGAAGTATAAAAGGAGTTAAAGTTTCTGCCCTTGTAAAAGAGGGAGAAAAAAACATGATAAGTGTGAGTTTAAGGAGTCGTGCGCCTGTTGAGGTGGTTGATTTTGCAAGAAGTTTTGGAGGTGGTGGGCATAAATACGCAAGTGGGTTTAAGATGAAAATAAATGATCTTCGGGAATTTTTAGAGGTTTTTAAAGAACATCTAAGGAGCTATTATGCAGGGCTTAAATAAAAATTTAAATGGAATTTTGGTAATAGATAAACCACAGGGGCTAACTTCTACAGAAACCTTAGAGAAAGTAAAAAAGCTGTTAAGAGTTAAAAAAGCAGGTCATGGTGGGACACTTGATCCTATTGCTACAGGAGTGCTTCCTATTTTTCTGGGAAAAGCTACTAAGGTAGCTCAAATATTTCTGGAGGGTGAAAAGGTATATGAAGGAGAGTTTCAACTGGGAATAAGCACTCTTACCTATGATATTACAGGAGAAGTTATTAGTAAAGAAGAGGTTCCAGATGTTTCAGTAGAGAAACTTCAAAAAATAGCAGACACTTTTGTAGGAGAGATAGAACAAATTCCTCCTCCTTTTTCTGCAGCTAAGTATAGAGGAAGACCTCTTTATAAATATGCAAGAGATGGTCTTTTAATTCCAAAGGAGCCTAAAAAGATAAAAATTTATGAATTTAAAATATTGGAAAGATCAGAGGATAAAGTTCGGTTTTACTTATATTGTTCTAAAGGAACCTATGTAAGGTCTCTAATAAATAGTTTAGGAGAAAAATTAGAGTGTGGAGCAGTGCTTACCAGTTTAAGAAGATTGAAAAAAAGTGTTTTTTCTATAGAACAGGCTATTACCTTAGAAGAATTAAAATCCATAATTTCTGAAAGTCCTGAAAAAATCTTTTCTTTTATAATCCCCGTGGAAAAGGCATTAGAGTTCTTACCCAAGATAATTGTAAGTGAAGAGTTTTCTCAGAGAGTAAGAGAAGGGAGGCAGATGCATACTTCTTCTTTTCTTTCATTTATTAAATTTCAAAAGTTAACTCTTTCTCCTACTGAAAAATGGATAAGAATTATTAACACTAAGGGTAAATTAGTGGCTATTATAGAAAATCCTCTATTAAACCCTTCAGCTCCTTATATTAAATATTTCAGAGTTTTCAAAGATTAAGAATGCAAAAATTCAAACAAATTTTTTTTATTTTTCTGAGGAAAAAAGATTATGGAAATAGGCTTTTTATTAAAAAGTTTTATAGCTCTTTTTACTATTATTGATCCTATTGGAGGAGCTCCTTTTTTTCTTAGTATAACAGCAGAATATTCAGAAAAGGAACGGCAGAAAATAGCCCTAAAAGCTGCGATTACAGCCTTTGTAACTCTTGTTATTTTCCTCTGGATAGGAAATAGCTTACTTTATTTTTTCCAGATTTCCCTTTCTTCTTTTAAAATCGCTGGTGGAGTGTTGCTATTTATTACTGCTTTAGAGATGCTTTTTGGAAAGACCACTCAGACAAAAACTACAGAAAAAGAAACTATCCAGATAAAAGAAAAAGAGGATGTTTCCATAGTGCCTCTTGGAATTCCCTATTTAGCTGGACCAGGTGCTATTACTACTACTATTATCTTAGGAGAAAGCTCTAACTTTTTAACAAAATTAGAGCTTTCATGGGTAATTCTTTTAATTTCTATTATAACTTTTTTTATTTTAAGCGAAGCTTCAAAAATATTTAAGTTCCTGGGAGAGCTGGGCACTAAAGCAGTAGTAAGAATCTTGGGACTCATTCTTGCAAGTATTGCTATTGAATATATTACCCATGGTTTAAAAGAAATTTTTTTCTAAAATTTTCAAGTTGAGCTTGTATTTTATTTAAGCAAAAATTTAGGTTAAATTGAAATTTTCCTCTAAGCCTTTATATTTTTAAAATAGAAAAGTTTTGAAATTGTAGGAGGGGTAAGTGCTGAAAAGATGCAGGCACAGGTTAGGATAATAAATGTAATTCCTGAGTTAAATATAAAAGATCTTCAGTTAAAAAAGCGTGTTCTTGAGGAGGAGACAGAAAATAGAAAGGAGCTCTGGAAAAAATTTTTAACCCATCTTTCTCTTGATTTTCCTGATAGCTCTGATAGACTTGAGTTAGTAATAGAAACTGGTAATATAGTGGAAAAAATTAAGGAATTTGTGGAAAAAGAAGGAGCAGATTTGCTTGTTCTTGGAAAAAAAGGAAAAAGGATTGAAAATGGCGTGGGTTCCACAAGCAAGGATCTTATAAAGCAAATAAAAATTCCTGTTTTACTAATTGAAAAAGATTAAATTTTTCCATGGAAGTAATACTTTTAATCTTTGCTTTAATCTTAATTTTGTTGTGTGCTGAGATTTTTACTAATGGAATAGAGACTTTTGGAGAGCAATTTTCTCTTTCCCAGGCTGTGGTTGGAAGTATTCTTGCAGCAGTAGGAACTGCCCTTCCAGAAACTATTATTCCTTTAGTAGCTATCCTTTTTTATAAAGGAAAAGGAGGAGCACACATAGGAGTGGGAGCTATTCTTGGAGCTCCTTTTATGCTTGTAACCATGGGATTATTTTTGGTAGGAATAGGAGTTTTTTTTAGTTATTTTTTAAAAAAAAGAAAGACCTTAGAAATCTATTTAGAGCCTCATACTTTTATAAGAGATTTTACTTTTTTTCTTATAAGCTATTCCTTAGCTATTTTTTTACCCTTGATATTCCCGAATACAAGAGCTCTTCATTACTTAATTGCTTTTTTTCTTCTGATAAATTACATTATTTATGTCCGTCTTACTTTTAAGGCAAAAAGTGTCTCCTTAGAGTCTGAAAAAGTCCTTTATTTTATTGAATTTTTAAATCGGTTATTTAAAATTAATCTTACCTCTAAAATAGCAGTTATTTTTCTTTCTGCCTTCCAGGTAATTTTAGCTCTGGTTTTAATGGTGGTAGGTGCTCATCTTTTTGTGGAAAACTTAGAAATACTGGCTGAAAACTGGGGTATGGATCCTCTTCTCTTTGCTTTAATACTTGCTCCTATTGCTACAGAACTTCCTGAGAAGTGTAATAGCTTCTTATGGACCCTAAGAGGAAAAGATATCCTTGCCCTGGGAAATATGACAGGTGCCATGGTTTTTCAATCCACTTTTCCTGTAAGCATAGGTCTTTTATTTACCACATGGAAAATTCACGGTCTTGCCCTTTATTCTGCTGTGATAACCCTTGCTCTTGGCTTTTTTTATCTTCTTTTCCTAAAAGTTTTTAAAAAACTTACCCCTTATTTATTACTAATCTCAGGAGGATGCTATCTTTTTTACATTTATCTGGTGATCAAAACCATAGCTTCTTAAAGCCATGCTGAAGCATTATCTTGAATGGCTAAGTAGCTATGAGTTTCATGGAATCAAACCTGGACTTGCACGAATAACCAAAATTTTAAATCTTTTGGGGAATCCTCATAAAAAAATAAAAACTATTCACATTGCTGGAACAAATGGAAAAGGCTCCACTGCTGTTATTTTAAGTGAAATACTAAAGGCACATTCTCTTAAAGTGGGACTTTATACCTCTCCTCATCTATTCAGACTAAATGAAAGATTCAGAATAAATGGAAAAGAAATTTCTGATAAAAAACTGGAGGATTTATTAAAAAGATTAAAAGAGGTAATTAAAGACTTTCCTGTTACTTATTTTGAGATTACCACTGCCCTTGCCTTTTTATTATTTTTTGAGGAGAAAGTGGATATAGCAGTAATAGAATGCGGACTTGGAGGAAGGCTTGATGCCACTAATGTAATAAAACCTGAAGTATCAATTATTACCACTGTTGGAAGGGATCATACCAAGTATTTAGGAGATACACTTGAAAAAATTGCCTTTGAAAAGGCAGGTATAATGAAAAGAGAAGTGCCCTGTGTTCTCGGAGAGATTAATCCAGAATTAGTTCCTCTTTTTGAAAAAAAGGCTAAAAAAAGCAAAATTCCTTTATTTTTATTAGGAAGAGACTTTAAAGTGGAGCTAAAAAAGGAGGGCTGGTTTTACAAAGGAGAAAGAGAATTTAAAAGACTTTTACTTGGACTAAAAGGTTTTTATCAAGGGAAAAATCTTGCCTGTGCACTAAAAACCTTAGAGCTTCTTGAAAATAAAGGACTTATTAAGCTGGAAGAAGAAAAGCTGAGAGAGGCTTTAAAAGAGGTAAGATGGCCAGGAAGGTATGAAAAATTTGTTCAAAATGGAAAGGAAATTCTTATAGATGTGGCTCATAATCTTCAAGGAATAGAAGCACTTAAAGAGACTTTGGAAAAGGAGAATTTTAAGGATTTTACTTTAATCATGGGGATTAGCAATGAAGATGGGCAAAAGCCTTTTTTAAAGATGCTTGAGCTTTTTCTTCCCTTAGCCTCTAAAATATTTTTATGTGAATTTTCTTCTCCAAGGAAAATTGTTACTTTAGAAGAATGGAAAGAAGCTATAAATAAATTGCCCTCTTTTCAAAATCGGATAAAATTAATGCCAAGCCCTGAAGAAGCTTATAAAATGGCTTTAAAGGAGAAAAATCCCAGAATTCTTATTACAGGATCTATTTACTTTGTGGCTCAGTGTTTAAACCTTTTAAAAATTAAACCTTTTAAAAATGAGTAAAATAGAACTTCCCTGGGAAAAGCTGGAAAAAAGGGATTGGGAGATTTTAAAAGATCTTTATCAAGATGGTGCAGATTGTGCCAAGTTTATTTCAAGAAGATTTAAGTGGGATCTTAAAGAAACCATGGAAAGATTAAAAAAACTGGAAAGTATGGGATTTTTAAAAAGAGTAGAAGGAAGATTTGCCACTATCAGAGGAAAATTTAAGCACATGAATCATACCTATTATGAAGTTACCAGAGAAGTAAAGCTTTACTTCAGAAAAAATTTAAATAGGTAAACAACTTATCTTAAGTTTTTTCCAGGTCCCTTTTTAAGGCTTCATAAACTGTTCTTACCACATCTAAATAGTCTTTTTCCTGATTTACCACGCTCTCAAGAGCTTCTTCCATTTCTGCTGTAAATTTATAGTCCAGAAATTCTGGAAACTTTTTTATCAAAAATTCACACACTTCTTTTCCGAGTTCTGTAGGTTTTAAAAAGTTTTTTTCTTTTTTTATGTATTTTCTTTTATACAGAATATCAAGCAAAGTTGCATAGGTAGAGGGTCTTCCTATACCTAAGGATTCAAGTTTTTTTATTAAAGAAGAAGGAGTATAACGGGAGGGAGGCTTAGTGATATGAGTTTTAATACTATAATCTAAGAAATTGAAAATCTCTCCTTTTTTTAAATCTGGAATTTTTTCTTCTTTCTCAGAAGGTTCTTTCAGGAGTTTTAAAAATCCTTCAAAAATAAGGGTTTTAGAAGTAACTCTTAGAGAATAATTTTTTCCAAGGGTTTTACTGCTAAAAATATAAGTTCTTATTAAGTATTCTGCCTCTGCCATCTGGCTTGCAATAAAGTAAATTCTGATAAGCTGATAAAGTGACCTTTCTGCTGGGCTAAGAGGCACATCTTCTCTAAATACATTTGTGGGACGAATACACTCATGAGCATCCTGAACAAATCTGCTTTGCCTGATTCTTCGGCTTTTACCTATGAATTCTTCTCCAAAAAGAGCCTTAATAAATTCCTTAGCCTGTTTCCTGGCATATTTACTTACACGCACGGAATCTGTTCTCATATAGGTAATATAACCGTTTTCATAAAGGGTCTGAGCATATCTCATGGTTTCTTTGGGGTCATATCCTAAAATTTTTTGAGCAAGCTCAATCATAGTAGTAGTTTTAAGAGGCAAAGGAGGAGATTTTTTTTCCTTTTTTTCTTTTATTTCTTTCAGAATAAATTCCTGAGACTTAAGCCTTTCCTCACAAAACTTTATCAATTCTTCTTTTGTTTTGGTTTTAAATACCTGATTTTTAAAATAAAGCTCAGTTAAAAAGGAGAAATTATCTTTTCCCAGCTTGACCACTAAGGAATAGCTAACCTCTGGGACAAAGGTTTCTATTTCCTTTTCTCTTTCTACAATAAGTCTAAGAGCCACACTCTGCACTCTTCCTGCTGAGAGCCTCTTTTTAAAGGTTTTAGATAAATAAGGAGAGATTAAGTATCCAATCAGTCTATCCAGAACTCTTCTTGCAAGCCAGGATTGATATAAATTGTAATTTATTTCTCGTGGAGAGGATAGTGCCTGCTTAATTCCAAACTCTGTGATTTCTATAAGGTCAATCCGTTTAAAAACAGGTTTTGAGTTGTTTTGAGAAAGGTATTCATAAAGGTGATAAGCTATAGCCTCTCCCTCTCTATCTGGATCTGTAGCTAAATAAATTTGAGAGGCTTTGAGACTGAGCTTTTTTATTTCTGAAAGAAGCTTTCTTTTATAGGGTAAAATATAAAAATTAGGAGTAAAAGTGGTAAGATCAACTCCCAGCCTTTTTTGAGGAAGATCCTTAATATGCCCAAAGGTAGCACAAAAAATAAAGCCTTTTCTAAGAATACTTTTTAAAGTTTTTATTTTAGTAGGAGATTCTACCAGAAAAAGAATCATATTATAGCATTATAGCATTTAAAAAGAAAAAGGAAAATAAAGTATAACTTGCGTTCTTTAGTTTTTATGGTATTTTTAAGGAGATTTTATAAATCCTTCTTTAAGGAG